>DATJQW010000010.1:0-18316 GCA_035505395.1 Acidobacteriaceae bacterium | reverse complement strand
TCCGCGACTACGTAAAGAAGGGCTCCAAGCTTTACATCGAAGGCCGCATCCAGACCCGCTCCTGGGATGACAAGGAGACGAACCAGAAGCGCTACAGAACCGAAATCATCGTCGGAGACCTCGTACTGCTCTCGGGCCGCGGCGAAGGTGAATCGGGCGGCTCGCGCTCCAGTTCTTCCTTCGATCAGCGCCAACCCGCGCACGCCGACGATCTGGTGCAGTCCACCGAGATCACCGACGACGACATCCCATTTTAGGAATCACCGCCGCGAGTCCAACCCGCAATTCGCTGATTGTGCGGGATTTCTTTTCCTCTCTCGCACTCGCGGCAACCCGCTATCGCGCACCGCGACCCTCCCGGCGGATAACCATTTCCCCGCTCTTTCCCCTCCTACAGGAGAGAGGGAAGGAGGACAGGCATGGCCGTCATCGTGAGCATCCTCTTCGTCATCATTCTCTTTGGGCTGTTGTTCCTCTTCCGCGCCACGGGCCGGATGGGCCAGCAGCCGTCTCCGCGGGAACGCGCCAGCCATTCTCCTGGCGACAGACGCGGGCCCGGCCCGCGAGCCACCGGCATCAACTGACTCGCTATCGCTGAGTGGGCAGAACTCGCGCCAGATCCGCCTGCACGTTTGGTTCCGGTGAGTCTTCCAGCATTGCCCGCGCCTGTTCCGGTGTCGTTCCGAACGGCACCGGACGAAAATCCGACCGCACCTCGCGCTGATCTTTGCTGACGGTCTTGAGCAACAACACCTTTGCCTGCAGGTGGACATCGACCAAATCCGTCTTCCAGTGCTGAGCGCTCACCTGCTGCCGATGGATCCGAAACCATCCGCCCTGGTCGACGCGGCCCAGCAGCCCGAACCCGAAGTCCACCCGCTGCGCCACCACTCCGTGCATCTCCACCAGTCGCTTCGTCTGCAGATCCACCGTCATCGTTCCGCTCAGCGCCTGCACGATCTTTGCCTCATACCCAGTTGGCACGTATGCCGGATTCGGCCGGAACGCGATCTGCACCGTTTTCCCCGCCGGAGCCTCCTCATAGTTAAAGAGGAGCGCCTCGGGCACAACCTGCATCGCCACAGCCAGATGGTTCTCATCCTCCTCGTGCGCGCGCTCTGCTCGCGCAATGGCCGCCGGATCGTTCACGTATGCTTGTAGCCGCTGGTCTTCCTTCTCCTGTTCCGCCGCATCGAGGGCGCTCCCGTTTTCCGCAACCACGCGAAATACCGGACCCTCGGCGGTTTCCACCTGTTCGCGCACGAGGTTTTTCGCTGTCGATACGCATGCGCTCCGGTACTCCCAGTGGCTATCGCGTTCCCGGTCGTGGAGCTCGTTGTATATCACGTCCCGCACCAGTCGCTGCGCCGGCTCCACTCCGGCCGGCCGTCCAGTGGCAGGCGCCTGCGCCGCCAGCGGAAGAGCCGCCGCTGCCGCTACTGCCGCGATGAGACTACGACCTCGCATGCTGCGCCCTCCCGATACGATCCGCCCTCAGAGTGCCCGAGTTGCTTCTGATGCCCGTGAATTGCCGCTGAATGTTCCGTGAGAGCTCGGTAGCTGAACCAGACCTGGAACCGGTCTCAACATTGCGCCGGGGCCGGTAACCGCTGGCGTGAGGCATGCCGCCCCCGGCGCCCCGGCGGGCGAACTTGCTCGTCGGGGCGGATCGAGCCGGGTCTCACCGTCCTTATCGAAGCCGTCGAACCGGAAATGAGACTGATTCTTGTTAAACTTCCCGCAGGATGGCCGGTCCGCAATCCGGCTCCTGTCCGATGGCCCTCACCCTTTCCGTCGCCCTCATCACGAAAAACGAGGAAAGCAACCTGGAGCGGACCCTGGCGAGCGTCCGCTGGGCTCAGGAGATCGTCATCGTCGACAACGGTTCAACCGACCGTACATCTGAGATTGCTCGCCGCTTCGGCGCGAAATTCTTCGCCGAGGACTGGAAAGGCTTTGGCGCACAGAAAAATTCGGCCATCGCGAAGTGCGCTGGCGACTGGGTGCTGGCGCTCGATGCCGATGAAGAAGTCAGCGACCCCCTTGCCCAGGAGATTCGCGCCCTGCTCGCCGGCGAGCCTCCTCACGAAGCGTATTTCATGCCTCGCCGGAACTTCTTCCTCGGCCGCTGGATTCGCCGCGGCGGCTACTATCCCGACCCCAAGCTCCGCCTCTTTCGACGTGGCGCCGCCGCCTTCGAGGATCGCGGTGTCCACGAAACCATGCACTGCTCAGGTTCCACTGGCCGTCTTCGCGGCGATCTCCTCCACCACGCCTACCCAACGCTCGACGCCTACATCGAGCACATGAATCGCTACAGCGCGCTCGGCGCGGCGCAGGCCGTCGGCCGCGGCAAAACCAGCCGGTCGCTGCCCGGGTTCCTCTGGAACGTCTATCTCACACCCATCGCCACGTTTCAATACAACTACATCTTCCGTCTCGGCTTTCTCGATGGCCGCGAAGGCCTGCTGCTGCACCTGTACCATTCCGTCTATGTCAGCTGGAAGTACTCGAAGGCCTGGGAACTCGCCCGCCGCGCCGGGGACATGAGCCGCCGGCATCCCAACCAATGAGAGCACCCTCGCTTGCTCCCTGCACCCCCGCTCTCCTATGCTGATACGTCCTATGCCGGAAAAGCCTGCTCCAGCTTCGGATGCTCTTCCTGCCGACCTCACCGCGGGGCGCCATCCCGCTGATGGGGAGCTGCGCTGGGCTCGACAAACCCTCGCGTCCGCGCTCGCTCGATCTCCCGAGCAGCCCATCGGCGCGCCCACAGGGGTCAACCGCGACCAGGAGGGCACCGCGCGCTTCCCCACCGTCTCCGGCGTCCCCATTCGCCGCCTCTACACCGAAGCAGATTTGCCGGACGACTGGTCCGCCAATCAGGCCGCCTATCTCGGCCATCCCGGCCAGCCGCCCTACACGCGCGGCATCCATCCCACCGGCTATCGCGGCAGGCTCTGGACCATGCGCCAGTTCTCCGGATTCGCCTCGCCCGAGGAGACCAACCTCCGCTACAAATATCTGCTCCAGGGCGGCGCCGGCGGTCTCTCTGTCGCCTTCGATCTACCCACGCTCATGGGCTGCGATTCCGACGATCCGCGCAGCGAGGGCGAAGTCGGCAAGTGCGGCGTCGCTATCGATTCCCTCGAGGACATGGAGACCCTCTTTGCCGGCATTCCCCTCGCCGACACCACCGTCTCCATGACCATCAACTCCCCGGCTGCCGTTCTCTGGGCTATGTACCTGGTCGTCGCGGAAAAACAGGGCGCTTCGTGGGCGCAGATCTCCGGTACCCTCCAGAACGACATCCTGAAGGAGTACATCGCCCAGAAAGAATATCTCTACCCGCCCGCGCCCTCCATGCGTCTTGTCATCGATACTCTCGAATTCGGCGCGCGCCACGCTCCGCGTTTCAATCCCATCTCCATCTCCGGCTATCACATTCGCGAGGCCGGCTCGACCGCTCTCCAGGAGCTCGCATTTACGCTGTACGACGGAGTCGAGTACGTCGAGTGGGCTCTACGGCGCGGTCTCGCCGTCGACGATTTCGCGCCCCGCCTCAGCTTCTTCTTCAATGCCCACAACGATTTCTTCGAGGAGATCGCGAAGTACCGCGCTGCCCGCAAAGTCTGGTATCGCCTTATGACCGAGCGCTTCGCCGCGAAGAATCCCCGCTCCCACTGGATGCGCTTTCATACCCAGACCGCGGGCGTCTCACTGACCGCGCAACAGCCGAAGAACAATATCGCCCGCGTTGCCATCCAGGCCCTCGCTGCGGTACTGGGCGGCACGCAGTCGCTGCACACCGACGCCTTCGACGAGGCTCTCGCTCTGCCCACCGAGGAAGCGGCCCGCATCGCGCTCCGCACCCAGCAGATCCTGGCGTATGAATCCGGCGTCGCGCAGACCATCGACCCCCTCGCTGGCTCATACTTCGTCGAGAAGCTCACCCTCGATATGGAGCAGGGCGCCTTCCGCTATTTCGACAAGCTCGACTCCCTCGGGGGCATGGTCCGCGCGGTCGAATCCGGCTATCCGCAAAAGGAGATCGCAGAGGCCAGCTATGTCCATCAGCGCGCCGTCGAGGCTGGCGAGAAGATCGTCGTCGGCGTCAACCGCTACGCTGTCGATGAGCCAGCCCACCCGATCCTCTACATCGACGAAAGCGTCCGCGAGGCTCAGTCGCATAAGCTCAGAAAGCTGCGTGCCGAGCGCTACGGCGAGTCCGTGCAGCGGTCTCTCGATGCACTGCGTCGCGCCGCGGCCGAGCAGCCCCAGGCACAATCCGGAGGTCTAGCCGCCGCCAACACTATGCCCTTCCTTCTTGATTGTGTTCGCGCCTATGCCACCCTCGGAGAGATCTGTTCCGCTCTTCACGCGGTTTTCGGTGGCTGGGAAGAAACTTGAGGCCCCGAAACCGCGAATCTGGTATGGTTGGAAGTTCCACGAGCCAGCCCAATCGGGGCCCTGCAAAACTGATGACCAACGGGAAGAAGTCCGAACCCGCTCCTGCCGGACGAACGCTGAATCTGAGACAGCTCGCCGAACATCTCCACCTCTCGCAAACTACGGTTTCTTTGGTCCTGAACAACTCGCCCGCAGGACGCTCCATCCCCCAGCGCACTCGTGACCGCGTCCTCGAAGCCGCTCGCCGCTTCCACTATCGCCCCAATTATTTTGCCCGCTCGCTGCGCAACAGCCGCAGCATGTCCGTCGGCGTCATCGTCCCCGACCTCAGCGACGGCTATTTCCCGGTCGTCATGAATGCTATTGAGCAGAGGCTGCTCAAGGCGCACTACTTCTACGTCACCGCCAGCCATTACCGCCGCCCGGAGCTGGTCGAAGAGTATTCCCGACGTCTGATGGAGCGCGCCGTCGACGGCCTTCTGCTCCTCGATACCCCAGCCCAGATTCATGTTTCCGCGCCCACTGTCGCCGTCTCATCCCACAACGCCGCGCCCGGAGTTACCAACGTCGTCCTCGATCACGACGAGGCGGCACGCCTTGCGCTCGCCCATCTCCGCGATCTCGGCCACACCCGGATCGCCTTCATGCGCGGCGCCCGCGGCATCACCGACGCCAAATATCGCTGGAAGAGCATCCTCTCCGTGGCTCGAAAAATGGACATTCCCGTCCTGCCCGAGCTATGCATGCAGCTGAACGAGTCCAGGCAGTCGCCGGAAGCTGGCTATCACGTCATGCGCGATCTGCTCACGCGGACCCGCGACTTCACCGCCGTCTTCTGCTTCAACGACATCTCCGCCATCGGCGCCGTCCGCGCCCTCCTGGACGCTGGATTGCGCGTACCCGAGGATGTTTCCGTCATCGGCTTTGACGACATCATCACCGCCGCCTATGGCAAACCCAGCCTCACCACCGTCAAGCAGCCCCTCCAGGAGATGGGCGCCGCCGCGGCCCAGGCCCTCCTCGATCGCATTGCCGAGCCCTCCAAAGAGTTCCCCGGCGAAATCGTGATGGAGCCGAAGCTGATCGTGCGCGAATCGACTGCTCCCGCTCCTCGCCCCGCGCTGAACGGGCACGCTTAGGGCCTTGCGCAACTCCTGCCCCCGGTTTTGCCTTAGAATTCAACTGGCGTGAACACTGTCAAGGCGATCTATCCCGGCAGCTTCGACCCGGTCACCAACGGCCACCTCGATCTGATCGCCCGCGCGGCGAAGATCTTCGACCACCTCGTGGTCGCAATTCTTCGCAATACCGCAAAGAGCCCTCCCCTGTTTACCGTCGAAGAGCGGGTCGCCATGCTCTCCGAAGGCACCGCGCAGTTCTCCAATGTTTCCATCTCCACCTTTGATGGCTTGCTCGTCGAGTTCGCCCGCGAGCAGCGCGCCCAGGCTATCGTCCGTGGCATTCGCGCCATCAGCGACTACGAATACGAACTGCAGATGGCCCACATGAATCGCCGCCTCTCTCCCGAGATCGAGACCATCTTCCTCATGTCCGACGCGCAGTATTCCTTCGTCAGTTCGCGCCTCGTCAAAGACGTTTTCCGCCTCGGCGGATCCGTGGATGGCCTCGTGCCGAAGTTCGTCATCGAGCGTATGAAGGCCAAGGGCCGCGGCTAACGCCGCTCTTCACGCTCATATCCTGTCCGCGGCTTCTTTCATCACGCCGAAAGCCTCCAGCGCCTCCGCTCGCGCCGTCGCGTGATCGACAATCGGCAGCGGATACGTATCGCCCAGCTTCACCTTCGCTTCGGCCAGCGCCCACGGCGGAGCGGCCCACGGCTGATGGATCCAGTTCGCAGGCAATCCACCAAGCTCCGGAACCCATCGCCGCACATACTCCCCCGCTCGATCGAACTTTTCCCCCTGCAGCACCGGATTAAACACGCGAAAATAGGGCACCACGTCTACGCCGCATCCCGCCGTCCATTGCCAGCCCATCGTGTTATTGGCCAGATCGGCGTCCACCAGAGTATCCAGGAACCACGCCGCCCCGTCCTGCCAGGGGATCAGCAGATGCTTGACCAGGAACGAGGCCACCGCCATCCGCGCGCGGTTGTGCATCCATCCCGTCGTCCACAGCTCGCGCATCGCCGCGTCCACATACGGATATCCCGTCTGCCCCCGCTGCCACGCCTGCAGACGCCGCCGGTTGCGCCGCCACGGAAACGCCCGGAACCTCGCCTGAAACGGCTCGCGCACCGTCTCCGGATGCGCGCAGAGCAGGTGGTACGAGAACTCCCGCCACGCCAGTTGCCGCAAATAGCCCTCCGCGCCAGACCGATCTGCAACCGCACGCCAAACCTCGACGGGGCTGATCTCGCCGAAGTGCAGATGCGGCGACAACCGCGACGTTCCCTCCTGGTCCGGCCGGTCGCGCTCCGCTCCGTACCGGCTTACCCCATCCTCCGCAAATTTTCGCAGCCGTTCCCGGGCGGTCTTCTCGCCCGGCGTCCACGCGGCGCGAATCCCCGCGGCCCAGTCGATCCTGGGCTCCAGCTTCAGTTCGGCGATTGTCAGCGATTCCGGCCACTTGTCCGGCGCGGGAATCTTCCCCGGCTCGCTCAGCGGTTGCCGCATTTCGCCACGCAGGTTCCAGCACGCCCGCCAGAACGGCGTAAACACCTGAAACGGTCTGCCCGCCGTGTTGCGAATCGATCCTGGCTCAAAGAGCAGGCTGCCGTTGAATCCCTCCAGCGCCACGCCCTGCGCGTGCAGCCTGCGCTCCACCTCGGCTTCGCATTCCAGCGCCCCCGGCTCGAAGACGCGATCGCCGAAGATCCGCCGCGCGTGCGTCTCCGCCGCCAGCGCCGCCAGCGTTTCCGCCGCCGGCCCCCGGCGCACAATCAGGCTTGATCCTTTCGCTCGCAGCGCCGCGTCCAGCCGCTCCAGGGACTGATGCAGCCACCAGCCCGACGCCGCCCCCGGCGCCGGCGTCTCCTGTACGTCCCACACAAAGACAGGAATCACCGGCAGCCCCGTCGCCGCAGCTGCCATCAGTGCGGGATGGTCGGCCAGGCGCAGATCGCGCCGGAACCACAGCAGGTCGCATTCGCTTGTCGTCATGGCCTCAGGCGCATCCGCAACCGGGCGCGACCCGATCATCTTCTCACGCTCTCTGCCTATGCCGTCCGCCGCAGCGGATTCCCCCCATCCCGCGCCCCGTCGCGCGCGCCCTCCGGCAGAGCCTGCTGTTGCTCCGGCCATCGCGCCTCGAACTCCCCGCGGTATCGCGGCAGCCCGCCCGGATAATTCTTCTGGATGAAGTCGATCATCTGCTCGCGCACCAGGCAGCGCAAATCCCACGCATCGCCGGAATTGCGCGCATCCATGAGCGCGCGCAGTTGCATCACGTTCTGGAAAAGATCCGAGACCTGCAGCACGCAGACTTTGCCCGACCACAGTTTCGTGGATTCGCAGATGCGCTTCAGCTCCGCCCGCAGCGGCTCCACGGGCACCGTGTAATCCACATAGATCATGCAGTGCCCCAGCAGTTCGGCGCTGGTGCGCGTCCAGTTCTGGAATGAGTTTTCGAGGAACCAGGAGAGCGGGACCACCAGCCGTGTGAGATCCCAGATGCGCACCGTCACATACATGGTGCCGATCTCCTCGATCCATCCCCAGTTGCCGTCGATCACCACTGCGTCTTCGATGCGAAACGGCTGCGTGAACGCGATCTGCACCCCTGCCACCAGATTCGACAGCGTGCCCTTCATCGCCAGCCCCACCACCAGGCTGGCCAGCCCCGCCGAGGCCAGAATGCTCATGCCGATGTGCTTGATCGCGGGGAAGGTCATCAGCGCAATCGACACGGCTACCACCGCTACCAGGATCACCACGATCCGCTGCACCATCTGGAACTGCGTCCGGATTCGCCGCGCTGCCAGATTGTCCGCTACGTCGATGCGGTAACGCCCCGTCAGAATGTCCGCCACCACCTCGACGAACAGAACCACCATCCATGCAATCGCAACGATCAGCCCGATGCCGCTGATGTGCTCCAGCGCCAGCATCAGTTCGTGCGGCAGCGGCAGCCCCGGCAGCACGCACAGCGCGGCCAGCAACGGAAAAATCCATCGCGTCGGGCCCTTGCCGTGCCGCACCAGCGAGCTTCCGATCATCGTGCCCCGGCGTCGCGTCATCCGCGCCAGCAGCCAGAAGACGATGACCCGCACGATCAGCGAGATAACAATCGCCGTGGCCAGCCAGATGCCGGACCACAGCAGGTTGTGCCAGTTGCGCTCGAAAATCTGAACCATTAGAGCCTTCCTCAGCCTCCTCTCTCTGTGGGATGCGGCGAACTTTACCCCGCGCCGCCGCCCGCAGGGTTCCGGGCGATCCCGCCGGCCGCCCATGGCCTGCTAATCCAGCTTCACCTGGCCGTACTCTAGCAGCGTCACAAGAATTACGCCGCCTGCAATGTTGCCAAGTGTCGCCGGCAGCAGCCATCGAAAATACGCGCCCGCAGGAATGATGTGGTGCAGCACCGCGACCAGAACCTCCCCGCTCGTCGCAATGCAGTGGGCGAAATGTCCGAGCCCCACAATGAACGCGAGCAGCCAGATCACCGCAAACGATCCCGTGATGGAATGACTGCCGCTCACCAGCCACGCCACCATCGCGATCAGCCAGCCGCCCACTACGGCGCTCCAGAATATGTGGCGCATGCCCGGCTGTGCCGCCTGAGCGCCCATCTGCGCCAGCGCATCCAGCATCTGCGGCTGCAGCGCCTTGGTTCTCGCCGCCAGCATCGCGAACAGAAAGGAGCCGACGACATTCGAGGAGAAAACGACGGTCCACAGCCGCCCCGTCTTCCAGAAATGCCGCCGCTCCGCAAGAATCAGCGCCACTGGATACAGCGTGTTCTCGGTAAACAGCTGCGCCCGTCCCAGAATTACCGCCAAGAAGCCGGCCGGATAGAAAAGGAACGAAACAAAGATCGCCCACGGTGCGTCGCCCAGCAGGGCATGCGCCACCGAGACGCTCAGCCCCGTCAACCCCATCGTCAGCCCGCCGGCCAAACCGGAGATTGCCAGCGCCCGAAGGGGGCGCTCCAGTTCCCGGCGCGCGTTTCGCGAAACCTGCTCGTAAATTTCTGAGGCGGTCGGCCGGTCCAGATCCCGCTGCTTCGATTTCAGCGCTGCTTTCTCCGGATCCGGCTCGATTTTGACATCCCGCAGAGGCATCCTGCCTTGGAGGACGATTTCGCCCCGCTGGTTGGATTGCGGCTCCTGTCTTTCGCGCCATGATAGCCTTGCCCTTCCGCCCTGGGAGAAGAGGATGAGCCACCCGCATTTCGACCTGGCCGCTGCCGCCCGCCAGGCGATGACCGAACGCGGCTTCGAGCCGGAGTTCCCGCCCGCCGTAGCACAACAACTCGACCAGCTCCGCCGGAACCCTCCGCAACCGCCCGCGTCCGCGCGCGACCTGCGCAGTCTCCTCTGGTCCTCCATCGACAACGACACATCCCGCGACCTCGATCAGATTGAATACGTCGAGGCTCTCCCCAATGGCAGCCAGCGCGTCCTCATCGGCATTGCCGACGTCGACGCCTTCGTACCCAAAGGTTCGCCGATCGATCAGCATGCGATGCGGGAGACGACTACCGTCTATTCCGGCGTCCACAATTTCTCCATGCTCCCCGAGGAGCTCTCCACCGGCTCGACTTCGCTGCTCGAAGGCCAGGAGCGCGCCGCCCTCGTCATCGAATTCACCGTTGACGCTCAGGCGAACATTGCTGCCAGCGACATTTATCTCGCCCGCATCGTCAACCGCGCGCAACTCGCCTATCCCTCCGTTGGCGCATGGCTCGCCGGTCAGGCTGCCGCGCCGCCCAAAGTCGCCGCTTCAGCCGATCTCCAGCAGCAGCTGCGCCTGCAGGACGAGATCGCCCAGCGCCTTCGCCATCAGCGCTACAATCACGGCGCGCTCAACCTGCAGACCATCGAAACCCATCCTATCCACCTGACTGACGGCACCATCGACATTGAGGCCGAGGTCAAAAATCGCGCGACTCAGCTCATCGAAGATTTCATGATCGCCGCCAACGGAGTCGTCGCCCGCGCTCTCGATGCTGCGCATTTCTCCTCCATTCGCCGCGTCGTCAAGACGCCGAAGCGCTGGGATCGCATCGTCACCCTCGCCGCCGGCCTCGGCGCCAAACTCCCTGCCGCACCCGATCCCAAACCGCTCCACGACTTCCTTTGCGAGCAGCAGGCCAAAGATCCGGACCACTTCGCCGACCTCTCGCTCGCCGTCATCAAGCTCCTTGGTCCCGGCGAGTACGTTCTTGAGAGACCCGGCGAGCCATCCGAGGGCCACTTCGGCCTGGCGGTGCAGGATTACACTCATTCCACCGCCCCCAACCGCCGCTACGCCGACCTCGTCACCCAACGCCTGCTCAAGGCCATGATTGCGAAGCAGACATCGCCCTATTCCGACGACGAACTATCCTCGATCGCCGCGCAGTGCACGCGCATGGAGGACGCGGAGCGCAAAGTATCGCGCGAGATGCAGAAGCGCATCGCCGCCGTCGCCATGAGCAATCGCATCGGCCAGCCCTTTGACGCCATCGTCACCGGCGTCAACGAGCACGGCAGCTTCGTGCGCACCATCCAGCCGCACGTGGAAGGCATGCTCGTCCGCGGCGAGCACGGCGTCGACGTCGGCGACAAGCTTCGTGTCACCCTGGTCCGCACCGACCCCGTCCGCGGCTACATCGATTTCGCCCGAGCTTGAGAGCCCGCAGCCCCTGTCTGGCGGAAGGTCCTGCGAGCCAATGCCAGGAAGCTCGTCTCGAGTTCCGTCAGCGTTTCCTTGCGATAGGCGAGCTCGAGGTGGCTGACGACTTTCGTCCCGCTCAGTCGGAGGCATCGCACGCCCTCATCGGCGATCTTCCCCACGCAGACCGGTGCAATCGTCACGCCCAGTCCCGCGCTCACCAGCCGCAGGATCGAAAGCCAGTGCGGCGCCTCCTGCACCACGCGCGGGCGGAAGTCGCCCTGCTGGCACAGCCGCGCAACCTTGTCCCAGGCTTCCTTGCCCACATCCGGCGAGAAGAGCACAAACGGCTCCGCGCGCAGATCGGCAACCCGTAGCGAGGCCTTCTTTGCCAGCGGATGCTGTGCGGGAACCACCGCCATGTACGGCTCCGGCAACAGGACTTCCATGTGCAGGCCCTCTTCGTCGCTTCCCGCGTCTCGCGTGATGCCGATGTCCACCGTGCCATCGCGCAGAGCGCGCAGCAGTCCGCTGGTGTAGAACTCCCGCAGCCGAAGTTCGACCAGGGGAAACTGCCTGCGATACCGGCTCAGCATGCGCGGCAGCACGGTCAGCATCGACGACGGAATAAAGCCGATGGTCAGCGTGCCGACCTCGCCGCGGCCAACCTGCCGCGTCCGCTGGACGTCTTCGGTCACCTTGTGCAGCGTCTGCCGTGCGCGCTTCAGCAATTCCTCGCCCGCCGCCGTCATCTGCACGTGCCGCGAGCTGCGCTGAAACAGCGGATGTCCAATGGCGCTTTCGAGTTTGCGGATCTGCTGCGAGAGCGGCGGCTGCGCGATGTGCAGCTTTTGCGCCGCGCGGCCGAAATGCAACTCCTCCGCGACCGCGACAAAATAGCGCAGGTGGCGCAGTTCGATGTCATCCATATCGATTATGTCCTGATCCAGACAAACAATATATTGGACATCTTATCGAGTGTGCAGTTTGAATAAAAGGCAAGAGGTACAGCGGCGATGCAGTCTGCAGTGGGCGTTGCGTTTCGCGATTGCAATCCTGGGGATGAGGCGGCCTTCCGCTTCCTCAACGAGCAGTGGATCGCAAAGTATTTCGGGCTCGAAGAAAAGGACATCGAAATCCTCAGCGACCCGGAAACCCACATCCTCGCACCCGGTGGGCGTATTTGCTTCGCGCTCCAGGACGAAGAAATCGTCGGGTGCTGTGCGCTCATCGTTAACGGGCTCCGCTCCTATGAGGTGGCCAAGATGGCTGTGCTTGAGGATCGCCGCAATCAGGGAATTGGCCGTGCTCTGCTCGTGCATGTCATCGAGGCCGCGCGCGCTCTGGGCGCGCAAAAGCTAACCCTCGAGACGAACAGCCGGCTCACCAATGCCATCCACCTTTATGAGTCTCTGGGATTCGTGCACCTCGATCCCGCCCGCGTCGTTCCTTCTCCCTACCAGCGTGCCGATGTCCACATGGAAATGCTGATCTGACCCTGGGCCTTTCGCGCGGCTGCCCTGGTGAGTATCAGGCCCGCGGCCCGGCCACTCACGAAACTGTCTGCATCGCCGCGCGGGCTCCGCCGCCTTCTTATAGCTTAGAAGCAGCGGTCATGCGCTCCAGCCTCGCCACCTTTCTCGATGATTTCCGCCGCCACGGCGATGCTGCCGCTATCGTTGTCTATCGCGGCAACCGCCGCATCGTCTCCACGTGGTCTGAGTTGGGCACGATGGCCGATCGTTTCGCCGCTGAGCTCGTGCGCCGCCAGATCTCAATGGGCGAGCGTGTTGTGCTGTGGGGCCAGAACGGTCCCGCCTGGATGGGCGCCTTCTTCGGATGCATCCAGCGCGGCGTCATCGCCGTCCCGCTTGATCCGGCGGGAGCCTCTGACTTCGCCGGCCGTGTCATCGCTAATGTCCATCCGCGTCTCGTTGTCGGCGACGAGGACCGCCTGCGCGAAATCATCCCCGACACACCCGCCTTGACCTTCGAAAATTTCGCCTCCGCCCTGCCTCCGCCACCCGCCTCCAGCCTGCGCGAGCCCTCACTCAACCTTGACACGCCCTTTCAGATCCTCTTCACCTCCGGCACCACCGCCGAGCCCAAAGGCATCGTCCACACCCACGGCAACGTCCTCTCCAGCCTCGATCCCATTGAGCGCGAGATGCCGAAGTATCTCAGGTACGAGCGCATCTTTCACCCCATCCGCTTTCTGCATACCCTGCCTCTCAGCCACGTCTTCGGTCAGTTCATGGCTCTCTGGATCCCCCCGCTGATGGCCGCCGAAGTCCACTTCGAAAATCGCCTTCAGGCGCAGCGTCTCGTCGAAACCATCCATCGCGAGCGTATCTCCGTGGTCTGCTCCGTCCCGCGCGTCCTCGATCTGCTGCGTTCCCACCTGCTCGCGCTCGATGCCGGCCTGCCCGCTGCCATCGCCGCCCACGCCGGAGAATCGGTCTGGAAGCGGTGGTGGCATTTCCGCCGCATTCATCGCCTCTTCGGTTACAGATTCTGGGCCTTCGTCTGTGGTGGCGCTTCACTCCCGTCCGAGCTCGAAGGTTTCTGGACCACTCTGGGCTTTGCGCTCGTTCAGGGTTACGGCATGACGGAGACTTCCGCGCTCATCTCCCTGAACCACCCCTTCAAACCCGGCAAAGGCACCATCGGAAAAGTGCTTCCTGGCCGCGACGTCCGCATCACCGACGAAGGCGAGATCCTCGTTCGCGGCGACATGGTCTCCCGCGCCACCTGGCAGCAGGGCGCCATGCTGCACAATGACTCGGAATGGCTGGCCACGGGCGATCTCGTCCAGCGCGACGAGCAGGACCAGCTGCGCTTTGTCGGCCGCAAGAGTCAGGTCATCGTCACGCCCGCCGGCCTCAATGTCCATCCTGAGGATGTCGAGGGCGCGCTCAATGCCCAGCCTGGCGTCCAAGCCTCTGCCGTCGTCCCCCTGCTTACTTCCGGCGGCACGGAGCCGGTCGCCGTCCTGCTCTTTCGCGGTTCGCGGGAGGATGCCCAGAGGGCCATCGTCGCCGCGAATCAGCAGCTCGCCGACTATCAGCAGATTCGCCAGTGGCGCCTCTGGCCCGAGCTCGATCTGCCACGCACCTCCACCGGCAAGATTCGCCGCCCCAAAGTCACCGAGTGGGTCAACACCCAGCGCCTTGGATCGACCGCGGGCTCATCCTCCGATCCGCTCCTCGCCCTCGTTCTCTCCATCACTCACGCCAGCGCCGAGAATGCCGGCGACGAAGCCCGCCTTTCAGAAGATCTCGGCCTCGACAGCCTCGGCCGCGTGCAGTTGCAGTCCGAACTCGAGCAGCGCCTCGGCCTCACCATCGAAGACGAAACCCTCGAGCGCATCGTCACGCTCGGCGATCTGCGCCGCGAGTTGGGCCTCGACAAAACTGCAGCCTCATCTACCGCCGAATCCGCTTCTGAACCCTCTGCTGTTCGCTCTTCAGCCCCTGCCGCCGC
This sequence comes from Acidobacteriaceae bacterium, assembly GCA_035505395.1. GTDB lineage: Bacteria > Acidobacteriota > Terriglobia > Terriglobales > Acidobacteriaceae > Palsa-343. The sequence goes on along the minus strand of DATJQW010000010.1, from coordinate 3,647 downwards.
TCCTGCGCCCGCGCACGGCGAGCCCCGCCGCCATGGCGAAGACGACGTCTACGCGCACTGGCCGTGGTGGCTGCCCTTCCGCCTGATCCGCATCGTTTTTCTCGAGCTGGTCTCGCAGTCGCTCACCCGCTTACTCGCCGCACCTCGTGTTGAGCGACCCGCCCATCTCGATCCCGGACGGCCGGTTCTTCTTATTGCCAACCACGTTTCAACCTACGACGCCCCGCTCGTTCTTTACGGCCTGCCCGGCCCCATGCGCCGCCGCGTCGCCGCCGCCATGGCCGGCGACATGCTGCGCAACTGGCGCCACATGCGTGGTCTTGGTCCGCCGAAGATCCTCGATCCGCTCGGACCCTTCGCTTACGTCCTCGTCACCGGGCTCTACAACGCGTTCCCGCTGCCGCGCAGCGCCGGATTCCGCCGCTCCTTCCAGCACGCCGGCGAAGCGCTTGACCGCGGCTACAACGTCCTGGTTTTTCCCGAGGGCCATCGCACTCAAGCCGGCCTGGAGCCATTTCGTCCCGGCATCGGCCTGCTTGTTCGCGAGTCCGCCGCGCCCGTTGTGCCCGTCGCTCTCGCCGGCCTCAGCCAGCTCAAAGCCAAAGGCCGCGGATGGTTCCGCTCCGGAGCGCTGAGCATCCGCGTCGGTGATCCGATCCAGTTCGACCCCAACGACGATCCGCAGCAGATCACCGACCGCCTCTACGAGACCCTTAGATCGATGCTCGAGCGTGCGTAATTCTGCGCCAGCCGCGCCGCCGCATCTCACCATGGGAGGGTTCCATGAACAGGGAGAAAACCGGTACTCATCCTGAATCTCGGCAACATCCCACTGTTACCGAACCCCCTGAGCAGAAGCGCCAGGAGGAAACCGGACGCGAAGATGCCGGTGAGGCCGGCCGTCCGCCAGCGAAGACCTGCGGTTTACAAGAGAAAGATCAGGCTGCCTGAGATTTTGGGCGCACAGATACGTCGAGGGCCGCATTGGCCCTCGCGTTTCCGCAATCGATGGGATTCAGCCTTTAGTAGCGTCCGCGTCCGCGGCTCGCGCCACGTCCGCCGCCCGATCCGCCCTTCTGCGCCTGATAGCAGTCCCGGCAGTACACGGGCCGGTCGCCTCGCGGCTCAAACGGCACGGTTGTCTGCTGGCCGCATCCGGAGCAGATCACGGGCGTCCCGCGCGACTCGCTGCGCTGGTACCCGCCGCCTCCTCCGCCCGCCTGCTCGTTCTTCTTTGCCTGGCGGCACGGTTTACAGCGTTTGGGCGCTGAATACCCGCGCTCCTGGAAGAACGCCTGGTCTGCGCTGGTAAAAGTGAATTCCTGACCGCAGTCGATGCAGGTGAGTTGCTGGTCGCCAGCCATTGTGTGGATCCTCACCTCCAATGTACGGGATTCCCCCGAATCGCGCAGATCATCCACAATTTATTTCCACCGCCGCCCCCACCCTTTACCATTCCCTCAACAAGCCCGCTGCTCTTCCAGGTTCGTCTTCACCCACCGGTACTGTTTCCTCGCCGTGCCGCCAGAAGGTATCATGTCCCTTTGCCAAGTGAGGCCTCATTATGCCCTTTCCTTTCAAAGGTGTGGATTTTATCGGTTTCGACCGCCTGCTCAGCGACGACGAGCGCCTGACCCGCGACACTGCCCGCCAGTTCATCGAGGACAATCTCGTTCCCATCATCGAGGAGTGCAACCGCGAGGGCCGCTTCCCGCGTGAACTCGTCCCGCAGATGGGTCAGCTCGGCTTCTTCGGTGCCACCATCCAGGGCTACGGCTGCGCCGGCATGAACAACGTCGAGTACGGTCTGGTCATGCAGGAATTCGAACGCGGCGACTCCGGCGTGCGCAGCTTCGTGAGCGTCCAGTCCGCGCTCGTGATGTACCCCATCAACGCCTTCGGCTCCGACGCGCAGAAGGAGTACTGGCTTCCGAAGCTCGCCACCGGCGAGAAGCTCGGCTGCTTCGGCCTCACCGAGCCGGACTTCGGCTCCAACCCCGGCGGCATGCGCACCCGTGCCCATAAATCGGGCGACGAATACGTCATCAACGGCGAGAAGCTCTGGATCACCACCGGCACCATCTCCGACGTCGCCATCGTCTGGGCGCGCGTCTACGGCGATCCCGACCATGAGGACGGCCGCGTGCGTGGCTTCCTCGTCGAAACCGACCGTCCCGGCTTCAGCGCGTACGACATCCACGGCAAATGGTCGCTGCGCGCCTCGGTGACCTCCGGCCTTTCACTGCAGGATGTCCGCGTGCCCGCCTCGAACCTGCTGCCCGGCTCGGAAGGCCTCAAGTCCCCCCTGATGTGCCTCAATCAGGCGCGCTACGGCATCGCCTGGGGCGCCATCGGCGCGGCCATGTCCTGCTACGACACCGCTCTGCAGTACTCACTGATGCGCAAGCAGTTCCACGACAAGCCCATCGCCAGTCATCAGCTGGTCCAGGAAAAGCTTGCCTGGATGATTTCCGAGATCACCAAGGGCCAGCTGCTGGTCCTCCAGGTTGGCCGGCTTAAGGACGAAGGCAGGGCCGAGCACCAGCACATCTCCATGGCCAAGCGCAACAACGTCTGGATGGCCCTCGAGTGCGCGCGGCTCTCCCGCGACATCCTCGGCGCCAACGGCATCACCGACGACTACCCGGTGATGCGGCACATGATGAACCTCGAATCCGTCAAGACTTACGAGGGCACCCACGACATTCACACCCTCATTCTCGGCCAGAGCGTCACCGGTATTGGCGCTTACTGAGTCGATCGCGGGCGTTCAGAATCATCGGACGTCCGGCGCATCCACCCCCCGCAACCCGCCCGGCAGGTTCGCGTCTAATGGATTAATGCCCGCGGATCGCGCGACGGGCTTTTTCTGTCATGCACCTGCCCAAACTGGAACGCCGGCCTGAACTGGACGCACTCCGAGGAACCTTCCTCGCGTGGATGATCCTCGTCCATCTGCCTACCCATTTCAGCAATATGGCGGCTCAGCCCTTCGGATTTGTCTCGGCCGCGGAGGGCTTCGTCTTCCTCTCGGCGCTGCTCGTTGGCCGCATCTATTCCCGCGAGCATCAGCTGGACGAGAACCGCGTCCGCAAACATCTGTGGCGCCGCTCGCTCAGGATTTACGCCTACCACCTGGCACTGCTGGCCTTTGCCTTCACCATTCTGGCCGCGTACGCGGTGCACACCCATCGTGCCGCGCTCACCAACCTGCTCGACTTCTACCTGGCCCACCCCGGCACGGCCATTGTGGGCTCGGTGCTGCTGCTCTATTGCCCCCCCCTGTTCGATATCCTGCCGCTGTACATCACCTTCCTCTTCCTCACCCCGCTGATGCTTTCGGCGGCGCACCGCTTCCGCTGGAGAACGGTCATCGCCGTCAGTATTGCCCTGTGGCTCGCCGCCCAGTTCGGCCTGAAGGACGCCTTCGATCACGCTGTGAACCACATCACCCACCTGCACATCCCCATGCAGGAAACGGGCGCGTTCAACATGTTCGCGTGGCAGGCGGTGTGGGTGGTCGGCCTGTGGATGGGCGCGGCCTCCGCGCGCGGCGAGGTTCCGCTCGCCCGCACCCCCCGCTGGGCTATTGCGGTCAGCGGCCCCGTCTGTCTCTTCTTCTTCGGAGTGCGGTTCGGCTGGTTCGG
>DATJQW010000009.1:0-23774 GCA_035505395.1 Acidobacteriaceae bacterium | reverse complement strand
GTGTGCGTGCCAAAATTAAAGGTGGTCGGCGTCCCGGGAGAATTGAGAGGCTGCTGTTGGGTCACCGTCGTGTGCGGCGTAAAGGTCCACGCCATAATTTCGTGAGTTTCAAAAGCCGCCCCTGTCCCGGCAGTAAATCCTACGTAGGCGCTGTCGTTGGCGGACCCGCTGTTGAGCAGATTGATCGCCTGGGTGATGTCGAAGGGTCCCGTAAAGATCGGTGTCGAGCCAGCCACCGGCGTGTGCGTGCCCTGGTTGTACTGCGGATCGAGGTAAACGGAAATCGTGTTTGCCGGGGTATCCAGGGGACCGTTATAGACGATCACCACGTCGTGTACGTTCCCATCGGCCAGCGTCACCACGTTGCCGGTCGACGAAGATGCGGGGTTGGGGATGAGCGTGGAAACGGCCGGCGTCGATTGTGTAGCGGCCAGCGTCACCAGGCAGATATTGTGATCCGGAGAATTAATGTTTCCGGCTCCGCAGTCCTGGAGCGCGATGTGATTGTCGTTGTACGTCGGTTCGGTCGGCGAGGTATGGGCCTGCGGATCGCCAAAATTTGAGTTGTAGTACGTGTCGAATTCGAGAGCAAGGCTGTTGTCGATGCCTCCATAGCCCATGCAGCCGCCGGCGCTGCCGACGACAGTGGGGCCGTAACCGGTTTCGGAACAACTGCCGGACGGATCCGTGCCGCTGACCCCCTGCGCATTGTGAATGACGAAAGCAATGCCATCGGCGGTATTTCCCGAATTGCTGGAGGGGGTAATTTTGAACTGGAACCAGACGTTGAAGCCTTCCGCCACCTTCTGCGGAATCGAGAACCACATGCTCGCCGCCTGGCTTGGCTCGGAATAAGTCATCTGCGTTGCCCAGGGTCCGCTGTTGGCCGGATCCTGGATGAACAGCGGGTCCTGATTCGATCCCGCGTAGTTGAAGCAGAACAGCGGATTCGACGCAGGATTGCTGGCCGAACAGGCGTACGTATATTGTGCCGGGCTCGCTGTGGCCGGTGTGTCGAAGTTGTAGTAGGTGATTTCCTGAGCCGACGCAGGAATTGCAGCGAAGACCGACACGGCTAGCGTGGAGAGCGCTGCGATCAGCAGGCGCTGCCTGAAACTGGAAAGTGCCATGGGTATTCCTCCCGGAGCTCCCCGGAGCTTCCCGGCGCAAAAGCGAGTTAGAACGGCTCAGATTGACGGAGCCAGAGGGAGGAAATTGGCTCGCCCTAAGTAAACCAATCGACGCGTGCGTTTTCAGGGAAGAGATTGATGGTGCATCATAACCACCGCAAAAGAAGTGAGTCAAGGAAAACTCTTCTAATTCGTGCACTGGCAGAGCGTAAGTTGCCCAGGAGTCGGTGGTTTCCGCAGAGTAACCTCCGTTGGTCACCCAAACGAAATAACTGCGCGGTCGGAATGCCTGTGACCAATGCCTGACCGCTGTACTGACACGCCGGAGCCGGGAGCGTCAGCCGTTGTCTCAAAACCTGCGCGGCTCACCTCTGGCCCACGACCGGGCCGGCTGATGCTGCACTTCCTCAACAACCGGTCGGTCGCCCTGGCAATCTCCGAGTCAGGACACATGGCGAGAGATTAACACTCAGACCACGCAAAGCCGGCGACCGAGGGGAGGACGGGAACATCCCGCGCTGCATCGATGAGGGGTGAACTCTGCGCTTGCTTCCGCTTCCTCATCTGCAACCGCTGTTGGGGGAGCGAGCACGGCCGTGGAAAGCAGGTGCTATGCAGCTGAGATTTCGTGCCGTTGATGATTCTCAGCGATTGTTCCGCCGACCGGGAGAAACACCTGGAAGGTCGTCCCGCTGTGCTCGAGCCGGGTTGACGAACGGAAGCGGATGCTCCCCTGATGTGCCATGATCAGGTTTCTCGACACCCACAAACCCAGCCCTGAGCCCCGCAATTCTTTGGTGGTGAAGAAGGGATCGAACATCATCTTCTGAACGTTGCGGGGGATGCCGGCTCCACGGTCCTGGATTGTGACCCGCGCGCCTTCCCGATTTGCGCGGCGGAGGGGACGAACGCGGATACAGATGTCGGTGCCCGGTCTGGCCGCTTCAACCGCGTTCCTGACCAGATTGCCGAAAACCTGACGCAGCTGTCCGGGATAGCCGTAGATCGTCAGCGTCGGCTGACGGTCGAACACCACCCGAATCCGGCGCGACGTCGCGGACTTCTCGAAGAGGCTGACGACATCGGCGACGAGGCTGCCGATGTCGATGGCAACCGGCGTGAGTGTGTCGCGGTGAAACGAGAGCGTCTGCCGGGCAATGCGCGAGATGCGGGCAAGCTCGTCGTTTGCGCCGGCGAGGAAATGACGAATGGTTTCCACGCTGGATGCACTCTGAGCGAGGTAGAGAAGATTCGTCAGGGATTCCAGCGGATTGTTGATCTCATGCGCGATGGCATTGGCCAGTTTGCCGGTCGCTGCGATTTTTTCGGCCGTACGCACGGCATATTCGGCCAGCCGCCGGTCGGTCACATCGGAAATCACGAGAACCGCAGAGGGCGCTCCCGCGTCGCCGCCGACATTTCTCACCGCGAGGTGAACGGTCTTGTCGCCGAGGGCGTATTCGGAGGGTGCGCGCTCGCGCGGATCCTGAAACAGCGGATCGCTGGTGCCGATCAGGCGTTCCAGCAAAGCGGCCGCGTCATCGCCGGGCGAGAGTGAGTTGCCTGCGCAGAGCGCGCCGAAAGCCGCATTCCAGCGGACCAGCCTGCCATCCGCGCTGATCACGGCAAGCCCCTCGGAAAGTGCGTCGAAGGTCGCCTGCCATTGTTCTGCAGCGTACCGCGCCACGCCCTCGGCGGCTCGCAGCCGCAGCAGCGATCGCACGGTAGCCACCAGTACTGTGCCGTCGATGGGGTGGATCAGGTATCCGTCGGCTCCCGCGTCCAGCGCGCGCGTCTTGTTCTCGCTGGAGTTCATGGAGGCCGAAATCTGCAGCACAGAAATCTGGGAGGTGAGGGGATCGCTCTTAATGCGCCGGCACACCTCGAGACCGGAGATATCCGGGAGATTAACATCGAGAACGATGACGTCGGGCAGCATGGTCGCCTGGGCCAGCGCTTGGCTGCCCCGGGTCGCCTCCAGACATTCGTAATTTGCCTCGCGCAGGACGCGGCACAGCACATACCGATTTTGTTCCCGGTCGTCGACAACGAGAATGCGGGGCCGCCGTTCAGGCATGGGAATCCGGGACTGCATGTGCGGGCGATAGCCCGGCAGCGTTCAGCCAGTCGACAAACGGCTGAGCCGACAGCCGGGTTGAAACGTCTTCCTTGCGAACCACGCGGACCCGCCACGATTCCAGCTGGGCGCGGTCCGGTTCACTCAGAACTTTGGAGGTATAGATCAGGACGGGCAGGTCTTCGGTTGCCGGGCTCGAGCGCAATTGCCGCAGAATTTCCATCCCGCCGATATCCGGCATGAGCAAATCCAGAATTAACGCGTCCGGCAGCCTCGCACCCAGCGCCGCCAGCGCCTCCCTGCCGTTTCTGGCCTCCTCGAATTCCAGCCAGGGCAGTTGCAGGAGCTCGCGCAGGATGTATCGGGAGACGTCATTGTCGTCCACCAGCAGGAGCCGCCGCGTCCCGCTCCGCGCCGTCAGCCGCCGAAGCTCGCGCAGCAGGGTCTCGCGTTCGAGAGGCTTGGGCAGAAAGAGGCTGGCTCCTCTGTCCGCCGCTCTGCGGCACTCCTCATAGATGCTGGTTGCGATCACAGCCAGGGGGGGCAGGCGCTCCCGCAGCCGCGCGAGAAATCCCCAGGCCGTATCGTCCCCCAGATACACGTCCGAAACGACAGCGACCGGCGAATGCCGGGCGGTCCACACTTCTGCCTGCGCCACGCTGGAGGCGAGGATGGGCTGAAACTCGGTGTTTCGCAAATAGCTCTCGAAGATCCGTGCCGTCTCCGGATTGTCTTCCAGAAAGAGGACCGGAGCGCGATGGAAATCCGGGGCCGGCAGGTTATCGGCTTCCTGCGCCTCGACCGCCTCGCCCACGTACACGGCAGGTATTGCCACGTAGAATGTGGAACCTCTCCCCGGTTCGCTTTCCAGCCATATCCTCCCTCCCAGCAGAAGAGCGAGGTTGCGGCAGAGGGGAAGGCCCAGCCCGGTGCCGCGATGCCGCTCCTGAAGCGGATTTTCCACCTGGCTGAACTCGCGAAAGATGTCCTCGTGATGTTCGGACGGGATGCCGATGCCGGTATCGGCCACCGAAAAGAGAATCAGATGCTCGTCTGCGGACTCCGCGGTAACGCGAACTTGGCCGGAGGGCGTGAATTTCAGCGCATTGGAGATGAGATTCCTGAGGATCTGCGAGACCTTGCCATCGTCGGTATAGAGCTTTGGCAGGGCGGTTGCGTCGTCAAAGATAAGCTCCACGGAATTGTTGTCGGCCAGCAGCGGCTTGAGCATTCCCTTCAGCGCGCTGAACAATTCGTGAACCTCGAACTGCTTTGGCCGAATGCGGATCTTACCCGCCTCAACTTTGGCCAGATCCAGCAGATCGTTCACCAGTTCCTGAAGATCGCGGGCTGAACTCTCGATGAACCTCACCTGTTTCGTCTGTTCGGGGGTCAGGTCGCCATCCATGCGATCCAGCAGCAGCCGCGACAGAGAAATGATGGAATTCAGGGGAGTGCGGAATTCGTGGGAGACATTCGACAGGAACTTAGTCTTTAATTCCGAGGCGCGGCGAAGATAATCGGCGCGCTCATCGAGCTCCGCGTACAGGGCGACGACGCCTCGATTCGTGTCCTCCAGTTCCCGGTTCAGCAGCTCCAGCTCTTCGTGGCGGGCGCGCAGCTCCTGCAGCGTTTTCAGCAGTTCCTGGTTCTGCTGCTCGATCTCCTCATACGGGCTCTCCGGGGTTCGCTCCAGCAGCTTCTCGTTCAGCTCGCGTGCGGTGCGCTGGGTGAGCATCGCCTGATGCGGCGGGAGGTGCTTGATCATGCGCACGGTGGTGCCCGTAGGCGTTGCCGCGATGTCAAAATCGTCCATGAGGCGGCGCGTGCCGAGGATGCCCATCCCCATGCCGGTGGTGGATTTGTAGCGTCCCTCCAGAACCTCGTCGAGATTGGCGATCCCGGGGCCGGAATCGGAAACCGTCACTTCGAGGTGCTGAGGCTCGTCGAGGCCAACGGCAAACTGAACCCGGCCGTTGCGGGCGTAGCGAAAGGCATTGCGCGCAATCTCAGAAGTTGCCGTGGCAATCCGGATCTGATCCTGGTTATCCAGTCCCAGTTCCGCTGCAACCTCGCGCGCCCGCTGACGCGCCTGCACCACATCGCGCTCGGTGCGCAGGGAAAGGTCGAAGACGGGGATGGACACGATTTACGCCGCCTTGACGACGACCACGCTGGCGTCGTCCCGCTGGCGCCGGAAATCCCGCAGCAGCGCCGCGCCGATGATGGCTGGGTGACGGGCCGCGAGACCTGCATAGGAGGACAGATCCCATCTCGACTGCAGGCCGTCAGAATGCAGAACCAGGATGGAGTCGCGAGTCCAGGGAGTTCGGAACTCCTGGATGCGCGCGGTGACCATGCCCAGCGTGCCGTTGTGCGAAACGAGGCTGCGCGAAGCATCGCCGGTGACGACGCTGGCCGAGATATTGCCGACTCCCGCGTAGGCGAGAAAGCCTTCATTCCGGCGAATCTCCGCGACTGCGGCCACGGCGCCGCGGGTCTTCTTTAGTGAATCGTGAAGGTAGCCCAAAATTTCGGCGGGCGCAAGGTTCTGGCGCTTGCGGAAGGTAGTAACGGCTTCCTGAGCGGCCTCCGACGCGTCCCGGCCGTGGCCGAGCCCATCGGTGAGGAGCACCACCATGCGTTCGGGGGTGTGGTGGAAGGTCCACGCATCGCCGCAAAAGCGCTCGCCGGGATAGGGTACGGCAATGCCGGCGATCCGCAGCTGATTCGGCTCCGGCGAATCCCCCACTTCCAGCAGAACGATCGTTCCGTGCTTGCCCGTGAATACTTCCAGGGTGCTGGCAATCCGCTTCATGGCTCCCATGCCGCCGCCCATAGTGCCGGCGGTGGAGTATCCGTCTGCCATTGCCCTGGCAATATTGGCTATACCGGCGCCCTGATCCATGGCCAGAATGCGGGCCAACGGATGGCCCTCGTCGTTTATCGCCGAGATCACCAGTTGCCCGCCCCCGCCATGAACCAGCACATTCCGGGAGGATTCAGTGGCCAGAAGCGCGACCTCACCGGAGCGGGTTTCATCGAAGCCCAGGCGCTGCGCGGCCAAAAGAGCCTTTCGGCGCGCTTCACCCACCGAGCTTTCGTCGGTGATCGAAACCCATTCAGAAAGCGCTATTTCCATCGGATAACTGTGACCCGTGTGCCCTTCCCCACTGCCGATTCGATCGAGAACTCGTTCACCAGGCGCTTACTGCCGCCGAGTCCCAGACCCATACCGTTGCCGGTGGTGAATCCATCTTTGAGGGCCATTTCGAGGTTCGGGATGCCTGGGCCATGATCTTCAAAGAGCAATTTCAGGCCTACGCGGGCGCCGGCACCCACCTGTTCGATGGTCATGGCGCCTCCCTTGCCATGGTCCAGCGTATTGCGGGCCAGTTCGCTTGCCGCGGTAACGAGTTTTGTCTGATCGACCAGGGTAAAGCGCAGCTCGGTCGCCCACTGGCGCACCCTTTGCCGCGCCAGCACGACATCGTTGGAGTTCTTCAGCGGGAGGGTTTCACGCCTGGTCTCGCTCATCGTCGCTCCCCGTGCGGAAACCCGCTCCCGCTCCGTAGAGCAGCTCCATGCCGGCTTCCACGCTCAGTGCCGTGCGCACACCCGGCAGCGACATGCCCAGTTCGACCAGGGTAATGGCGACGGCCGGCTGCATTCCGACAACGATCGTTTCGGCCCCGAGAACCCGGGACATGGCTGCGATATTGGCCAGCATGCGGCCGATGAAGGAATCGACGATTTCCAGAGAGGAGATGTCGATGAGGACGCCTGTGGAGCCCCATTCGGCAATACGGCTGGTCACGTCATCCTGCAACTGGAGGGCGAGCTTGTCGTGCATGTCCACCTGGATGGTGATCAGCAGCAGGCTGCCCATGCGAAGGACAGGTATCCGTTCCACTCAGCCCTCCTGTTTGGCCAGCGGCCCGGCCAGAATGGCCTTTGGTGCGGCCGCGGCGGCGGTAGTCCGGACGACCGTGCGCCCGCTCATCTGGAGCGCCAGGGCCAGGGCATCGGCAAGCTTGGCGCGGGTGGTGACGTCCTCCAGATTGATGCCCAGGTGCACGATGGTCTGCGCGATCTGCGGACGCACTCCGCTGATGATGCACTCGGCGCCCATGAGCCGAGCGGCCGTGATCGTCTTGAGCAGGTGCTGGGCAACGAGGGTATCGACGGTGGGCACGCCGGTGATGTCGATGATGGCGTATTTAGAGTTCGTGGAGACGACCGCCTGGAGCAGGTTCTCCATGACCACCTGGGTGCGGGCGCTGTCGAGGGTGCCGATGATGGGCAGCGCGAGAATGCCCTCCCACAGCTTGACCACCGGCGTCGAAAGCTCCATCAGCTCCTGCTGCTGGCGCAGGATCAGCTCTTCCCGCGTTGCGATGTACGCCTCTGTGGTGATCAGGGCCAGCCGGTCCACCAATTCGGTGGCAGACCATATTGCATCGAACGCCTTGTCCTGCGATTTGCTCATATCGTGCCGAATCGCGGCGAACAAAGGCTGCTTGAGAGACAGTACGAAAGTAGCCACTTCCGTGGGCGAAAATCCCTGGCGAGCGCGCGAAGCCGAAATCCCTTCCAGAAACTCCCGTGCCGGTGTCCATCCCGCCGTCGTCACGTCCGTCGATCCGGTGCTGCGCACCCCTGCCACGACCGCGTTCAGGAAGGTTGCGCACTGTTCATCCAGTTCGGTCTTGCTCATCAGATCGGCACGCTGCACCGTCTGCCGCATATCCCGAATCCAGTCGGCGCGGATTTGCTCTTCGTTGCGAGAAATAATGTCGGCTAAGTCGCTCATCGAGTCCCCTTTGTTGTGGGAATATGCTCCCGGGCAAGAAGCAGTTGATGTCCTGATAACCTTAATCCTTTTACTACAAAAGGCCCGGAGATCGCAGGGCGAACCGGCCGGGAATGGCAGGAGGGGGATGGTAGATCAGGCAACCAGACCGGATAACCCGCTGAGGACCTGGCGGAGAACGGAAATATCTTCTCCCTTATAGACGTAGGCGCTAACCTTAAACATTCGGCAGACTTCCCGATACTGATCTCCGAGAATCGTCCAAACGATCACCGGAATTCTTGCCAGTCTGGGGTTGCCGTGCCAGAAGCGGAGCAGCTCAAATCCGCTGTCGTAGCCAAGGTCGAGATCCAGTATGATCGCGTCCGGCAGCGGCTCGCCTTTCCGGAGAGCCGTCTCCAGATATTCTTTGGCCGTTTCCGCAGAAGCCCTTGCATTCACCTGTGAAAACCCCGCCGCTTCCGCGGCCCTGGCGGCCATGTGGAGGTCATTGGCGTGATCTTCCACGATCAGCAGCTGCATACCCTAATGAGCCCTTTCGATTTGCCTGATGACGGGCACAGTCTACCAGCCCGCGAAGGCCGCGTAAAGAATGGGGCACGGCCAGGCGAACGCCAGGTTCCGCCACTCCCCCCAGGAGCGCGCCTGCGCCGGCTATCCGGCATCGAACGCCGGCCTCCTGAACGATGTACGTCTTTCCATTACTCCAGCGCCTGATATACGAGCTGCCGCATCAGGTAGCGATAGTGCAGGCGAGATTCGGGAGCCTGTGACATGAAGATGACGATCAGGTCCCTGGCAGGGTCGATCCAGAAATAGGTTCCGAGCGCCCCCGCCCAGAAGTAGTCTCCCACCGATCCGGGCAGCGGGTTAACGCCGGCTTGCGTGCGCACGGCGAATCCCAGCCCGAAGCTCTGGCCGACGTTGCGTGCCGGGGCCTCGGCCTCGAAGAGCGGGGCGGTTTGCTTATCCCAGACGATCTCCGCCGGCAGATGATCGCTGGTCATCAGGTCAACCGTGCTGCCGCCGAGCAGCCGCCCATCCCTCCAGGCGCCACGTTTCAGCAGCATTGCGCAAAAGCGGAGATAATCCGGAGCCGTGCCGTACAGACCTGCTCCGCCGGATTGCCAGGGCCAGGGAACGGCGTGATCGGACATGGGAACACGCTGGCCGGTCTGCGGATTCACCTGCGGCTGCGCCATGCGCGTGGCCTTTTCGGTGGATAGCAGGAACCCCGTGTCCGTCATCCCCAGAGGCTGGAAGATTTCGTCGCGCAAAAACTCCTCGAGCGAACGACCGGAGAGGACTTCCACGATGCACCCGAGCACATCGGTGGCCATGCTGTAATCCCAGACGCGGCCCGGCTGGTGGGCCAGGGGCAGAGCGGCCAGCTTTGCGACCATTTGTTCGTTCGTATTGCGCAGGTCGAAAACCCCCGCTTCGTTATAGGCAGTCTTCACCATCGACGATCCGAACAGCCCGTAAGTCAGACCCGCGGTGTGCCGCAGCAGGTCGTGCACCGTCATGGGCCGCTCCTGGGGCACGAGCCGCAGCGATGAGTTGCCGCTCTCCTCCACGCCGACCTGGGTTTCCGCAAATTCGGGAAGATAGCGCGCCACTGTGTCCGGCAGAAACAGCTCGCCGCGTTCGGCCAGGATCATGGCGGCAACCGAGGTGACCGGTTTGGTCATGGAGGCGATGCGGAACAGATCGTCGCGCTTCATGGGGATGCCGGCCTCCCGATCACGATAGCCGAAGGCCTTCCACCACACGATTCCTCCGCCGCGCGCGATCAGCACCACGGCGCCGGGGATCCTGCCAGCGTCGATATCCGCGGTGAGCAGATGGCCGATACGCTCGAGCCGCGCCGGGTGGAAGCCGGCTTCCTGCGGGCTGGCGTAGTGCAACATGTCGTCCATCGGCGCGCTTCCTCCGGGAACCGCCGGCACAGGCGGCATCTTCACTCGGTGCCCTTCAGTAGTTCAGTTTCAAAGCAAGCTGAATGATGCGGGGGCCGGACCCTGGCACGGCAATCGCTCCCGGCGAAGCCCCAAAGAGATTGTTATTCGGCAGACCGAAGTTCGCCCAGTTGAATGCGTTGAAGAACTCCCCGCGGAATTCGAGGTTCGCTTCCTGGCGGAGGGGAAAATGCTTCACCAGGCTCAGATCGATGTTCTTCTGTCCCGGCCCGCGCAGGATATTGCGCCCGGAAGTGCCGAAGGGCGGCAGATCGACCGCCGGACCGATGCCCGATCCCGGCACCGTGGAGAGCGGGCAGCTGAACGCGGCGAGGTTGAAGTATTCGTTCAGCTTCGACTCGGTGCCGCCCGGTTCGGTCATATCGCTGCTCACCAGGTTGGCTCGGCTGTTCAGGGCTGATCCCGAGGCGCACAGCACCGAGAACGGCGTTCCTGTCTGAAAGGTCATGATGCTGGCTGCCTGCCATCCGTTGACCACCTGCCGCGCCGGGCCGGTGCCGCCCTTGTAGACCTGCCCCAGATCGTACAGCCCGCTGAACACGAACCTTTGCTTGCGGTCGAAATCGGAAGATCCATACTGCGAGCGGAAGTTCTGCTGGTCGCCTGGCTCGGCGGCCAGCTCTGTTTCTTCGGCTTCCGAGCCGTTATCGAGCGAGTGCCCCCATGTGTACGACGCCAGGAGCTGCAGATGCTTGTCCATCCGCTTCGTGAGGCTGGCCTGCAGCGAGTCGAAATGCGAAATGCCGCTGTTGACCGCCTCCTCCATGCCGTTGAAGGCCTTGTTGCCGGAGAAGCCGGAAGCGGTGAGCAGCGCGGAATTGGGTGAGCCGACCTGGTTCATCGTATAGACGTTCAGGTTTTTCGTGCCCTTGCTGCCGACGTAGCCCACCTCGAGCAGCCAGTTGTGAATGAGCTCGTATTCCACGCCGAAGTTGTACTGCTGGTCGTACGGCGCTGTGAGATCGGGAGCAATGTAGTAGCCGGAGATCGGTGTCTGCGAGATGCCGGTGAGGGGAACTCCATAATAGTAGTAGGGAATCGGCGACGGCACCTGCGCGGGCAGCGGGAAACTCAGGCCGGCGAGGTCGGGGAACGGCGCGTTGATGGCGCCCAGGCCGAGCCCCACGATGTCGTAGGGGTAACTGAGAATCTGCAAATTGGCGATGCGGCTGGAGAATCGGTCGTAGAAGAGCCCGTAGCCGCCGCGCACCACCGCGCGCGTAACCGCCGCAGGCCGCCACGAGAAGCCCACGCGCGGCGCAGCGTTCCACACCGTCGGGTTGAGCGTCTGGTTGCCGTGCAGCATCACGAGACCGTCATCCGGCGCCGTGCACGGTGCCGCGGGCAGGCAGGCGGACGAGTTATTGGTCAGGAATGTAGCCTCGTTGAAATTGGCGAGCTGCCCGTGGATTTCGCTGAAGCCGCCGAACTCCGAAGTGCGCACGCCGCCATTCAGCGTCAGATTGTCGCTCAGACGCCAGTCGTCCTGCACGAAGATGTCGCTGTCGAGGCTGCGTACGTGGCGGCTGCGCACGCCGTTGCCAAGCAGCCCGATCACCGGGTCGAGCGGGCCGAACGTGGGACTGATATCCAGCCCTCCATCCAGGAATTGATCGAAGTTTGCGATCGCGCTCGATGTGCACCCCGGACCGTAGGCCAGGCAACTGGTCTGATCGGTGATGATCTCTCCCCGGGAGAAAAAGTTGAAGAAGAAGTCCGTGTGATTGCGAAATACATCTCCACCCATGCGCAGGGTGTTGCCGCCGTGCGTCCAGCTGAGCATGTCCGATCCCTGGAAGGTCTCCGTCACGCTTTTCTCGTCGGCCAGCGGCGCGGAACCGATGGTGAACTCGCCGGTGACTCCGATGGTGGCCATTCCCGGGAACTGCGCGGCCAGCGGATTTGCGATGCCGAACTGCGCGTTCGTGAAGGGCTCCTGCGGATAAGTGATGCCGCGGATGCGCGTGAACCCAAAGCGGGCGTCATTGACCAGGCTTGCCCCGAAGACATGCATCTCGTCGATCGACAACAGCCGGTTGCGGAAGTTGAGATCGCCTCCGTAGCCCGGCGCCTGGTTGGCGTTGGCTCCGAGGAAGCTGAAGTCCGCCTCGAAGGAGGGCGAGTTTTCCGCGAAGAACTTCGTACTCAGATGATCTCCCGCGGAGATGTTCTGATCGAGATTGATGTCGAACTGGTCGTCGCGATAGAGCGACAGCGAGCGAAGCAGCGTCGTCACGGTGCCGTCGGCATTCGGCGCCAGACTGGCCGCGCTGGGGATCGCATACTGCCCACTGGGCAGCTTAGCCTGCAGCAGCGCCAGCGAGGATGGATTCAGCAACGGCGCGCCGTAATCTGCCGCCATCGCCTCCAGCGCGCCCGTACTGCGGTCGTCGGTGAGCTCCGCCGGAATGTCATCCGAGAAAATGCAGCTGCTCAGGCAGATGGCGTTATGCTCGCGCTGCCCCTGATAGGACAGGAAGAAGAAGGTGCGGTCTTTCAGGAGGGGTCCGCCCAGCGTGCCTCCAAAGACATTGCGATTATCGGTGCCGCGCGGCTCTCCCTCGCGCTTGAAGAGGTAATCGTTGGCATTCAGTCCCGTATCTCGAAAAAAGCCGAAGGCGCTGCCATGAAACCGATTGCTTCCCGAGCGTGTGACCAGGGCGACATTGCCGCCGGTGTTTCGGCCGGTGGTCGCATCGTAGAGCGAGGTCTGCACAATGAATTCCTGGATCGCGTCGGGGGATGGCACCGCGAGGTTAGGGGTCGAATTGGTGCCGATCGAATCGGCGTAGATGCCATCGATGATGACGTTGTTGGAGGTGCCAACCTGCCCGTTGACGTTGAAGTCGATGTCGCCACGGCCCAGTTCCGTATTCACGGTGAGCGGCGCGTTCGTTCCCGGCGAAAGCGCGAGCAGCTGCTGGAAATTGCGGGTGGGCAGCGGCAGATCGTGGACTGCCCGTTCGTCGATCACGCGCCCGGTGGTGGCGTTTTGCGAATCCAGCAACGGCGCCTCGGCGGTTACCTCAACTGTGGTCGTCGAGCCCGCGGCAGCCAGCCGCGGGGAAACATCGGTCGTGGCCGTGACATTCACGATGACGTCTTCCGCCTGGAATCTTGTGAAACCCTTCGCCTGAACGGTGACCGTGTAGCGGCCTGGGTCGAGACTCGAGACACGATAGTAGCCCGCGGCATCGGTGGTAACTGCCTGTGTCTGTCCGGTTGGCGACTGCACGGAGATCGTTGCGCCGGCGATCACTGCGCCCGAGGCATCCCGGACCGTCCCCGCGATTTCTCCTGTCGTCGCCGTCTGCGCCATTCCCGCAATGCCCGCACTCCAAAGCAACAGCAGGGTGCATGTCCGTTTGATCATCGCCTGTCCCGTACCTTTCGTTCGCCTTGCCGGCCGCGTTGCGTCTTTGCCTCTGTTCGACTGGCGCGAGCCGCCTGCGGCAAAGGCTGCCGTTTTTCTGATCCTGTGGTCTTCGCTTTTGCGGCTTCTGCCGCCCCCGATTCCGGCTGGCCGCGCCACAGGCCGCCACAAAGCATCTGCACGGTGCGCCGCATGGCCTGTTCATCCGGCACGCCCATGTGCTGATTGCCGCAGAACAGCTTCTCAACGAGGAAATACGTCACCAGGTGGAGATAGATGGACGCGTAGGCGAAGCCAGGATCTTCTCCGCACCAGTTTGGATCCTTCTTCACTCCACTCAGCGCGTCGCCGAGGCGCTGGCGGAACTGTTCCGGCAGATCGTGAAAGCTCTCGGCAAAGTGGCGGTTGTCGAACTCGACGACGTCGATGTACATCAGCCGCCAATAGTCGGAGTTCTCGTAAATAATCGTGCGCAGCGACTCCGCCAGCCGCATCAGGCCCTTCTCGGAGAGCGGCCGGTCCAGGTCGCGGAACATCTCTGCCCGCGCTCCGCTCATCGCCGCCTCGCGGCTGTGCACGACGCTGGTAAAGAGCGCGACCTTGGACGGGTAGTAGGTGTAGATTGCGCCCGTTGAGACCCCGGCCGCGTCCGCGATGTCGCGGATGTTCGTGCCGTTGAAGCCCTGCCGGGTAAAGAGGCTCAGAGCCGCCTGCTCGATCAGCTGGCGGTTCTCATCCATGCGGCGTTCTCGCAGTTTGGGCATAAAACGAACGTTTGTTCCAAAAACAAACGAGCGTGTTGTATGCTCGTCGGGATTCGATTGTCAAGGGGACGTGAAAGAATTTTCCTC
The DNA here is from genome assembly GCA_035505395.1 of Acidobacteriaceae bacterium. Taxonomy (GTDB): domain Bacteria; phylum Acidobacteriota; class Terriglobia; order Terriglobales; family Acidobacteriaceae; genus Palsa-343. The sequence goes on along the minus strand of DATJQW010000009.1, from coordinate 9,551 downwards.
CGGAGGGGGTTGACCATGGCGCGCGGCGAGGTTGCAGTCATCACCGGTTCGACTTCAGGCATCGGTCTGGGCCTGGCGGAAGGCTTTGCCGCGGCCGGCTACCGTCTGGCGGTGAATGGTTTTGCCGCGCCCGGCGAACCGGATGCGCTGGTCGAGCGGCTGCGCCATCGCTATTCCGTCGAGGTCATCTACCATCCGGCAGACCTGGCGGACCCAGCCCAGTGCGAGGCGCTTGTGCGCGATACCGAAAGCCGCTTCGGTGCCGTCAACGTGCTGGTCAACAATGCCGGCATCCAGCACGTCGCGCCCATCGAGTCGTTTCCGGTCGAGCAGTGGGACCGGATCCTGGCTGTGAATCTCTCCGCGGCCTTTCACACCACGCGCGCCGCTCTGCCCGCTATGCAGCGGCGAGGTGCGGGACGGATCGTCAACATCGCTTCCGTCCACGGTTTGGTGGCGTCAATCCACAAAGCCGCCTACGTGGCCGCGAAGCATGGGCTCGTCGGCCTGACCCGGGTGGCCGCGCTCGAGAACGCTGCGCGTGGGATCACCTGCAACGCCATCTGCCCTGGATTCGTTCTCACCCCGCTGGTTCAGGCGCAGATCGACGCACGGGCCGCCGAGAAGGGTATCTCCGCGGAAGAAGCCACCGAAGAGCTTCTGAGAGAAAAGCAGCCCTCCGGCCGATTCACCACCGTGGAAGAGATCGCGGCCATGGCACTTTTTCTTTGTTCTCCGGCCGCAGCCAACATGAACGGGGCATGCCTGCCGATCGACGGCGCCTGGACTGCACAATAAAGCAAACATTCCAGGCTTATCGGGCGTTCGGCTATCCCGACGGGGTCAGCCGAGCGCGTCTTCGAGCTGGAGCGACCGGAAGTGGCATCGTTCCGGGCAGCCTCAGTGCCACTCGATCTGCAGCACCTGGATCGAATAGCCCGGCACACGGTAGTGCAAACTGTCTCCCCGAACCGCCATCGCGTTATCCACCGGCACAATGGCATCAGGGTGTTCGATGGTGTTTGTCGCCTGCGTGCCCGGCGCGGACAGCGTGGTCACCTGTGCCTGCCCGTCCAGTCGTACTCCGCTGAAGTCGATGTCGAGAGCCTGCGCATCGGACGACGCGTTCACCAGTTTCAGGTAGATCCGCTTCGCCGCGCGATCCTCGGTTACGGCGTAGAAGAAGCGCGCGCCCGCGCCCGCGATGGTTGCGGCCGGACGTTCCGTACCGAGATGCGAAGCAAACATCACCTGCGCGTAGTAGCCGGGCGAGCCATAGCTGTGCTGGGCATCGTAGCCGATCAGGTCGGGGGTCCACTGCATGGCCATCGGGTTGACGTTAACAAACAGCGGCGCGTACGACGCCATGATCACGATGTCGCTGTTGCGCTCGAGGCCGGTCATCCAGGCGGCATCGCCGAGAGCCGCGCCGAAATCGGGCGTCGGCGTCCCTTCCATCGTGGCCCACTCGCCCACGAAGATCTTCGGGCCGCTGCGATCGGTCTTGTCGTAGTGGTTTGCATCGTGGAAGAACGCCGTGGCGTGCAGATAGTAGTGCTCGTCGAGCACATCGGGCCGCACGCTCTTTACCGGCGTGGTGGCGATCAGCTGCAGGTTCGGATACTTCGCCTTGATGGCGTGATAGAACTGCGCGTAACGCCCGTCATAACTCCCCGAACGGTCGAAGAAATCCTCGTTGCCGATCTCCACGTACTGCAGGTCGAACGGCTTCGGATGCCCGTCGGCCGCGCGCTTCGCTCCCCACTCCGTGTCGGCGCCGCCTGTCACATACTGGATTTCATCGAGAGCGCTCTGAACATACGGCTCCAGGTCCGGCCCTGGATTGACATGATCCCCGTTGAGCGAGTACCCGGCATAAACCGCGAGCACGGGCTGCATGTGCAGGTCTTCGCACCACTCCAGAAACTCCAGCAGCCCCATGCCGTCGGTGGAGAAATAATTCCAGGGACTGGGATGGCCTGGGCGATCGACCAGCGGCCCGATGGTCTTCGTCCAGTCGTACCGGGTGCGGATATCGTATCCCTCAAGATAGTTGCCGCCCGGGAATCGCAGGAACGCAGGGTGCATCGCCGCAAGTTTCTCCATCAGGTCGATGCGATTGCCATTGGGCCGGTCGTGATAGGTGGGCGGAAACAGCGACACCAGGTTGAGCCACAGCGTTCCCGGATGCGCGACGGTTAGTTCGAGGTGATTTGCCGCTGAAGGCTCGATCGCACCCGTCTTCAGCGTGAAATGGTATTGCTGCCATGCCGTGCCGATGCCGGAAACGGTTGCGGAAGCGAGCGTTTTCCCGCCCTGGTTGGTCACCAGGCTTACGCTCACCGGGCCGGCCTGCGGCGTGTCTTCCTTTGCGTAGAAGGACCCCTGATAGGTGGTGTTCGGCTCCAGGGCCATGCCCCAGTAGCCGGTATTCAGCAATCCGGCCTGGCTCGTTGCATCGGCTGCGGTCACCTCCAGGCGCAGGCTGTGCGGAAGCGCCGTGCTCGGCCCGGTCGCGGTGTCGATATCCATCTTCGCGCTGGCCTGGCCGCGCTCCACAAGGACCCAGTCGCGAATTCCGGACCAGTCCGCGCGGAATGTACGGTTTTGCACCATCTCCGCGTACAGGCCTCCGTCGTATGAGTGGTTAATCTCTTCCGTCATCAACCCATACAGCGTGGGGCTGACTTTCGCGACCGGATGGTCGACCTGGATGGTCAGCACAGCAGGCCCTGACTGGGCGAGCGCGGCGGGGAAGGGAAGTGCGAGAGCGGCGGCGGTGAGGAGGCAGACGGGAAATTTTCCTGGCACGGGTAAACCTTTCCACAAATACGGTCACCATTGTACTGTGTGCATCGTTCGCCGGCAGAAAGGGCGATCCGATCGGCCTTTCACCGGGCCGCGCCGGCGTGCTCGTGCAGAACGAAAAATCCCACCAGCGACGCAATCACCAGCAGAACCGCCAGCAGGAATCCCCCAATCACGATCTGTGCGGTCCGCTCCTGCTCAGGCCGGGGCCGCGTGATCCCGAACGTGTTCAGAAAAATTTCAGTCAGCCACGCCAGAACTTTCATCGCGAACTACTTTCTGCTGCGCGCTACCGCGTCGAGCACCCCGTTCAGGAAATCCACCGACTCCGGAGCCGAGTAGCGGCGCGCGATCTCCAGCGCCTCGTCAATGACGATTGGCGACGGGTTCCCGGGAAATCCGATCAGTTCTCCAACCGCCATCCGCAGCAGGTTGCGGTCGACAGCCGCCATTCGCGTCAGACGCCAGTTTTTCGAGTACTGCTCGATCAGTGCGTCGATCTCGTCGCCCCGCGCCGTCGCCACGCGAAATAAATCTTCGGCAAAGCTCCGCGTTCCGGCATCAACCTCATCGCGGGCCTGCCAGAACGTCTTCCGCACCTCGTCGGGCGTCTGTTTTCCCACGTCCGCCTGGAAGAGCATCTGCATCGCCAGTTCGCGCGCTTTTCTCCGCTTGCCCACCAGCGTCATGAGCGCGTCCCCGCCGCGATCTTCCGGTGGAGCGACACCATTTCAATCGCCGCTACGGCCGCTTCGAAGCCCTTGTTGCCGCCCTTCAGCCCGGCGCGATCCAGCGCCTGCTCCAGCGTCTCGCAGGTCAGCACGCCGAAGGAGTGGGGCACACCCGTTTCCTGCTGCGACTGTCCGATTCCTCGCGCCACCTCGTTATAGATGGCCTCGTAGTGCGCCGTCTCGCCGCGCAGCAGGCAGCCCAGCGCAATCACCGCGTCGAACGTTCCGGTCTCCGCCAGCTTGCGCGCTGCCGCCGGGATCTCCCACGATCCCGGCACGCGTGCAATCTCAATGTCGGTTCGTTTCGTCCCGCTTCGCATCAATCCGTCGGTCGCGCCCTGCAACAGCCGATCGGTGATCACGGCGTTCCACCGCGCGACCACGATCGCAAACCGCATTCCCTCGGCGCTCAGATCGCCTTCCATCGCCGCCGGCCTGCCGCGCAGCGGATCGCTCCACTCCCAGAACGCCAGCGGAGATCCCACTACCGGCTCGGCGGTAAACATCCGCGACTTCCAGTGCGTCTCCTCGATGGCGCCCACATTGCCCGATGCGCCGCGCGTCTCCAGCCAGCGCTGCGCCAACTGGTGCACAGCGTCCAGTTGCGTCACCTCAATCAGCAGAGGCGCGCCCTGCGCCGGCGGCTTGCCCGTGACAAACTCCACATTGCCCAGCGGCGCCAGGAATGGCCGTCCGCGGCCCTCCGATTGCGGGTCGTCCCAGCCTTTGCCGGGCTCGAATCCCACTGCCGAGAAGAAACTCGACAGCGCCTCCAGCGCACCGGAAGACTCCACCGGGCGAATGAAAGTAATGCCTTTAATCATGATTTGAGGGTATCAGGGACTCGCCGTCCAGGCGGAAGCGCCTTCGGCGCAGGAATGCCGACAGAAAGAAACAGCAAAAAGGGCAGGGAATCTGCGTCCCTGCCCTCCGTGTACTTCGCTTCTTCGTTATCGCGCAGCGCCGGCGGTGGTCACACCCAATTCCGACTTCGGTTGAGACGCTTCCGGCGGCTCGTTGCTTCGGATGCTCATGCCGTAGAACGAGCGGTAGACAAAGAAGAACGACAGAAGAAAGAAGACCAATGCGAGCACGTGAGTCAACGTCGCGCTGGTCTTCGACAGCTTGACCGCCAACTCGACAGCGAGGAGACCGAACAGCGTGGTGAACTTGATCACCGGGTTGAGCGCCACGGAGGCAGTGTCCTTGAACGGATCGCCCACCAGGTCGCCCACCACGGTCGCCTCGTGCAGTGGCGTTCCCTTCTCATGCAGTTCCACTTCGACAATTTTCTTGGCGTTATCCCAGGCTCCTCCGGCATTGGCCATGAAGATGGCCTGGTAGAGCCCGAACATGGCGATCGAAACCAGATACCCGATGAAGAAGAAGGGATCGAGGAACGCGAACGCCAGCGCCGCAAAGAAAATCGCCATGAAGATCGTCAGCATGCCGCTTTGCGCGTAGCGCGTGCAAATGGCCACCACCTTCTTGCTGTCCGCCGTGGAAGCCTTCTCGGCTCCTTCGATCTTCATATTTCTCTTGATAAATTCCACGGCACGGTAAGCACCGGTGGTCACCGCCTGGGTGGCAGCCCCGCTGAACCAGAAAACCACCGCGCCGCCCGTGATCAGGCCGAGCAGGAAGGGCGCGTGCAGTAGCGACAGCTTGTCGACGTTCGCGGTGAGCGAATTCGTCAGTGCCATGATGGTGGCGAAGATCAGGGTTGTGGCGCCCACCACCGCCGTGCCGATCAGCACCGGCTTGGCGCTGGCCTTGAACGTATTGCCCGCGCCGTCCGCAGCTTCCAGCATCTTCTTGGCGTGCTCGAAATCGACCTCGACCCCGTACTGCTTCTTCACGTCCTCGCGGACGCCTGGCTCGTTTTCGATCAGCGACAGCTCGTAGATGGATTGCGCGTTATCCGTGACCGGCCCGAAGGAGTCGACGGCGATGGTTACCGGCCCCATGCCCAGGAAGCCGAAGGCCACCAGGCCAAAGGCAAACATCGGCGACGCCAGGATGATGCTGTCGAATCCCAGCGTACTGACGCCGTATCCGATGGCCATCAGAATGATGACCGCCAGGCCCAGATAATAGGAGGAGAAGTTTCCGGAAACGAATCCGGAGAGCAGACCGAGAGCGGATCCGCCTTCTCTTGCCGATGCCACAACCTCTTTCACATGCCGCGCTTCGGTGGAGGTAAATACCTTCACCAGTTCAGGAATCAGGGCGCCCGCCACAGTTCCGCAGGAGGTGATGGTCGCCAGCTTCCACCAGAGCGAGGGATCGCCGCCCAGCCTCGAAAGCAGCGCGTAGGTCACCGGATAGGTGACGGCGATGGTTACGATGGAGGTGATCCACACCAGCGAGGTGAGCGGCGCTTCGAAGTTGAAGCTGCGCGCCTTGCCGTACTTCGCGCTTGCGATCATCCCGTTGAGGTAATAGCCCACCACCGCGGCCACCAGCATGGCCACACGCACGGCAAACAGCCACACGAGCAACTGGACTCCAACCGCAGCGCTTTTTGCGCCGAGCAGGATGAATGCGATCAGCGCCACCTGGACCACGCCATAGGTTTCAAACCCGTCGGCGGTCGGGCCAACCGAATCCCCGGCATTGTCGCCCGTGCAGTCGGCGATCACGCCCGGGTTGCGGGCATCGTCCTCTTTCACGTGGAAGACAATCTTCATCAGGTCGGCGCCGATGTCGGCGATCTTGGTGAAGATGCCCCCGGCCAGACGCAGCGTGGCCGCCCCCAGCGACTCGCCGATCGCAAACCCGATGAAGCACGGTCCGGCATAGTCTCCCGGAACGAACAGGATGATGCTGAACATCATCAGCAGCTCAATGGAGATCAGCATCATGCCGATGCTCATGCCTGCCTTGAGCGGAACGCTGAAGGCGCGATAGGGATTGCCGCCCAGAGAAGCCCAGGCGCTCCGCGAATTCGCCAGCGTGTTCACCCGAATGCCGAACCACGCCACGATGTAGCTGCCCGCCATCCCCAGTACGCTGAACGCGAGGATGATGATGACCCGCGCCGCGGGATCGTGCATCAGCACGCCAAAGTAAACCAGCATCACCACTGCGATGAAACTCCACAGCAGCAGCAGGAACTTTCCCTGATTGATCAGGTAGGTCTTGCAGGTCTCCCAGATGATCTGCGAAACGTCGAGCATCGCGCGATGCGCAGGCAGGCCCTTCAGGTGAGCGTACATAAAGAGGCCGAAGACCATGCCCAGCACGCAGGCCAGAGGTCCCCACAGCAGCAGCTGGTGGCCATTCATGCCGAAGAAGTGGACACTCCTCAGATCAGGAAGCTGCAGGTTGGCTTCGCCGCCGGCCTCGGGCGTCTGTGCAAATGCCGCGCCTGTGCCCAGCGCCATCGCTGTGGCCATCACGCCGGCGAGCCTCGCCCAGCGCCGGGGTCCCCGGCGCACCTGTTGTTGGCGCGGCGGGGTGGAACGCCGCAAAAAGGAATTCCTCGTCATATGCTCTCCTGTGCCCGTTTCTTCGCTCCGGGCAGTAATAGGCCGCCAGCTGCCTGCATGGCAGCCCAACGCTTTTCTTTGGAATATCGGCACCGCAAGAAGGGACAGTACACCCACGACTACAAACGACCACTCCGAGGTTGGAACCGCCACTGAGTCTCCCTCTTTGGCTGGAATTTCGTCCTGCGCGGCCGCAGCTTCGGGCGCGCGATGGAACTGTATCACGGGACGCTAAGACCTTAACAGTCCGCCGCTTTGGCGCGCTGTGACCGCGGGCACAGGCACACTTTGGCGTTCCGGAATGGGCATGCGTGCCGGTCCAGGACTCGTGCCTGGCCGGTTCCTTTCATCCCGCCCACTCAGGTAAGGTGAGGGATGCACGTGGTCGAACCACTGCCGAAAGGCCCAGGAGGATTGCGCGTGTCCCGTCCCCAGCCCGATTCCCGCAGAGATTTCTTTCGCCTCGCCGGCGCCGGCGTCACCGGAGCCGCCCTCGGCGCGGTCGTCGGCGCCACGCCCGCTCAGGCGCAGCCGACGCACCCTGAAAGTTCCGGGCCCTTTGGCATTTTCTCGGTCCGGGCATTCGGCGCGATCGGCGATGGGAACGCGATCGACACGCCGGCCGTCAACCAGGCAATCGAAGCTGCGGTCGCAGCCGGCGGTGGCACGGTTCTCTTTCCCGCGGGCACTTACGCCTGCTATTCCATCCGGCTGAAGAGCAACATCGAGCTGCGGCTCGAGCGTGGGGCCACGATTCTCGCCGCGGAGGGCGCGCACTACGACGCCGCCGAGCCCAACACGCCGTACTTCATGTATCAGGACTACGGGCACAATCATTGGCACAACAGCCTCATCTGGGGCGAGGATCTGCACGACGTGTCGATCACCGGCCCCGGCCTGATCTATGGCAAAGGTCTGAGCAAAGGCTACGGGCCGGGCCCGAACACGAAAGACCCCGGTGTCGGCAACAAATCCATCTCGCTCAAAAACTGCCACAACGTTTTGCTGCGCGACTTCGCGATTCTGCAGGGCGGATGGTTTGGCATTCTCGCCACCGGCGTCGACAACTTCACCATCGACAACCTGCTGATCGACACCAACCGCGACGGCATGGACATTGATTGCTGCCGCAACGTTCGCATCACCAACACCACGGTCAATTCTCCCTGGGACGATGGCATCGTGCTCAAGAGCTCCTGGGCGCTCGGCTATGCCCGCCCCACCGAAAACGTGACCATCAGTAATTGCTACGTCTCAGGATGGTGGCAGCTGGGCTCCGTCATCGACGGTTCGTGGCAGAAATATCCAGCCGGCGCGCACATCTACGGCACCGGCCGCATCAAGTTCGGCACGGAATCGAACGGCGGCTTTCTCAATATCGCCATCTCGAACTGCGTCTTCGAGGGCTGCCAGGGCCTGGCGCTCGAAACCGTTGACGGTGCGCATCTGGAAGACGTCTCGATCACGAACATCACCATGCGCGACATCGTCAGCGCGCCGATTTTTCTGCGCCTGGGCGCGCGGCTGCGCGGGCCGAAGGAAACGACGCAGCCCGGTACGCTGCGCCGCGTCCACATCGGCAACATTGTTTGCTCCAACACGGCAGGGAAGTACTGCTCCATCCTCAGCGGCATTCCCGGCCACGCCATCGAAGACGTGAGCCTGCACGACATCCTCGTGCTCTCGCAGGGTGGGGGCACCGCTGCGCAGGCCGCGATCCAGCTCCCCGAGGACGAATCGAAGTACCCCGAGCCGACCATGTTCGGCGGGACGCCCGCGTATGGCTTCTACGTCCGCCATCTGAACGGCCTCTCGATGAGCAACGTGCAGATCAAAACCGAAAACCCCGACGCTCGCCCCGCTGTGATCCTCGATCAGGTGAACGGCGCGGAGTTTTTCCGTCTGCAGTCCCCGGTCAGCCCGAGCGCGCCGGTCCTGTCGCTGCGCAATGTTTCGGGTTTCGAAATTCGCTACAGTCACCCAGTCAAAGATGTGCGCGTACCCAGGGCGGAGAGCCTGACTCTGCCCAATGGCACGGAGTAGAGGCCGGCCCGCGCCCGGAGCGCTCGCTCGAAATCCCACTATCCCGTAACCCGTAAACCCTGTACCCTGTTCTCGGCTACTACACCGATTTAGGAGACCCGGCTGTGTTTCTGGGCATGGATGTCGGAACGGGCGGCACGCGCGCTGTGCTCGTCGATGAGCAGGGAAAACTTTTGGCCTCCGCGTCCAGCGAGCACGCGCCCTTTCGCGTCGATCATCCCGGCTGGGCCGAGCAGGATCCCGAAGACTGGTGGCGCGCCGCGCAGGAAGCCATCCGCGCCGTCCTGGCCGATCTCGCGCAATCGCATCCCGGCAAAAAAGTCGACGCCCTCGGGCTCACCGGCCAGATGCACGGCGCCGTCATGCTCGATCAGGACGGCCAGGTGCTGCGCCCGTCGTTGATCTGGTGCGATACCCGCACGCAACCGCAGTGCGACTGGCTGCACGCCCAGTTTGGCCCCGGAGACGAAGGCCGGCG
>DATJQW010000008.1:0-40662 GCA_035505395.1 Acidobacteriaceae bacterium | reverse complement strand
GCCAGCCCGAGTAAGGCCGCGGCGAGGATTGGGCCGCCGGCCCTCCTGCAATGAAATCTGAACCTATGCATGCAAAATCTCGAGTCAGGTGGTGAGCATCAACCACGGTTGCCTTTCTGCCGGGAACCGTTGGGGGGATCGGCAGATGATTCCAGCATATACAGAGCGGTCCGTGGGATATTCCCATCTTATCGACGCGATGGACCATCCCTGGGACGCGGCAACCTATCTTTTAGCCAGAAATACGGGATTTAGAAAGGGCTTCAGACCGCAAACAGCAGCGCTCTCTACAATGTTGATGTTTTCACGGCATTGTTAAGAAGATATTTCACGAGGTCCGGCGCGTGCGCGTGTATTCAGCGATATTCCAGGGAAGCCGGCGGGCTGTGCTGCTGCGGGCGGCGATTCTGATCGCCGCCATTGCGGTGCTGGACTGGTTGGTGGTCGGGGATATCCCGCTGGGCTTTCTGTATCTGCTGCCCATGCTGATGGTGGGCAGCGTGCTGGAACCCTGGCAGATTGCCGGAGTGGCGGCGCTGTGCACATTCCTCGCCGAGGTGTTTGACGACCTGGTGTGGAATCTCCGGACAGGTCTTTCCCGCGATGTGCTTTACCTTGCCGCGTTTTTTGGCGTGGCGATGTTTGTGCACGTGATCAGCCGGAGCCGGCGCGCGGAAATCGAACACCTCGAGGAGATCGAACGCCAGAGCGAGGCGCGGCTGGATGCGGAAGAACAGTTGCGCGTGCTGGTGGAGAGCAGTCCCGCTGCGATCGTGACGGCGGACGCGACGGGCACCGTGCTCATGGCCAACGAGGCGGCGCACCGCATGTTCGGCGCCCCGGCCGGCGAACTCCCTGGGCGGCCGGTGCACCGCTATTTGCCGTCGCTGCGGAATGTGGCGGAACCGGAGGACTCGGGGCAGTTCCTGCGCGCGGTGATGCAGGCAAAAGGACAGCGCGAGGACGGAGAGACATTTCTTGCGGATATCAGCTTTTCCACCTATCGCACCGATGCCGGACTGCGGCTGGCGGCGATGGTGCTGGATGCTTCAGAGGAACTGCGGACACACGAGGTGGAAGGCCTGCATCAACTGATGGAGGGCTCGCGGATCGCAGTCAGCGCAGTGTCGCACGAGATTCGGAATGTGTGCGGAGCGATCGCGGTCGTGCATCAAAATCTGCTGCACAGCGAAGCGCTCAGGGAGAACAAGGATTTTGAGGCGCTGGGCCATCTGATTGGAGCTCTGGAAGGTATTGCCAGCATCAATCTCCGGCGGTCGTCCTCGCAGGCGGCTGAGGTGGATCTGGGCGCGTTGCTGGAGGAATTGCGGATCGTGGTGGCGCCGATGCTGGAGGATGAGAACATCGAAACGCAATGGAGTGCGGAGCCTGGATTGCCTGCGGTGTGGGCGGATCGGACAAGCCTGATGCAGGTGTTTCTCAATCTGGTAACGAACAGCATGCGGGCGGTAGCAAAGCGCGCGGAGCGCAGGCTGGCGGTGGCCGCAAGGAGCGAAGACAGCCGCGTGGTGGTGGAGATTGCCGACAATGGCGGCGGGGTCGCCCACCCCGAGCATCTGTTCCGTCCGTTTCAGGAAGGCGCCGAGTCGTCGGGGCTGGGATTGTATCTGTCGCGGGCGTTTCTGCGTTCTTTCGGCGGCGAAATTCGATATGCGGCGACTGCCGAGGGCGCGCGTTTCTCGGTGTATCTGAACGCGGCCGGCCCGGAAGAGGACGCTCGATGAGCGCAATTCGCATCCTGATGCTCGACGACCACAGCCTCTTTCGCGAGAGCGTCAGCCGATTGCTCGAAAGTTCGCCGGATCTGCACATCGTGGGCCAATGCGCGACCGTCGAAGAAGCGCAGCAGGTGCTCGCAATGACGCCCGTGGATGTGGTGCTGCTGGACTACGACCTGGGCGAGGAGTCGGGCTTTCGCCTGCTGGCGGAGATGAAGCGCAGCGGCAGCCTGACCAGAGTTTTGATGGTAACGGCCGGCCTCTCGGATGAGGCGATGCTGCAGGTGATGGAGGCGGGCGCGGCGGGCATTTTTCTGAAGCACAGCAGTCCCGAGCAGCTGGTGGCGGCCATTCATCAGGTGATGAGCGGCGGATTGTGGCTGAAGGCCTCGGCGATGGAGGGCCTGCTGGGAGAAAAAAGCAGCCGCATTGGTCCGTTCGAACGGGGGCGGCCGCTGACCCAGCGGCAGAGCGAAGTGCTGCGCGGGATTCTGGACGGCCTCGCGAACAAGGAAATCGCCTGGAAGCTGAAAACGTCAGAAAGCTCGGTGAAAGCGGTGATCCAGGAGCTGTTTCACAAGGCGGGCGTGCGCACGCGCAGCCAGCTGGTGCGCATCGCCATTGAAAAGCGTTGGCCGGAGTGGATGAAGCCCGCTGCCGGCGGCTGAGGCGGCCAGTCAGCCTACGGGATTGACCAGGACTCCGATGCCCTCGATGGCGATGCGAACGATATCGCCGGGCTGAAGCGTGAAGGAATCCGGCGGCACAATCCCGGTGCCGGTGAGAAGAAAGCAGCCGGTCGCGAAGGTCTGGTCGCGGTAGAGATAGTCGACCAGTTCCTGGGGCCGGCGTTTCATCTGCGCAAGCGTGGTCGCGCCGGAAAACGCGGTTGCGGCGGCGCGCTCGATCGCGATGGAGATGCCGGTGTCAGCAGGCAGCGGGCCCTGACTGATGAGGATCCCCGGTCCGAGGGCGCAGCTGCGGTTGTAAACCTTGGCCTGGGGCAGATAGAGCGGGTTCTGGCCCTCGATGTCGCGCGAGCTCATGTCGTTCCCGATGGTGTAGCCGGCGATGCGGCCGCGAGGATCGATGACCAGGGCCAGCTCGGGCTCGGGGACGGACCAGGATGCATCGCTGCGGAGGCCGACCGTGCCGTGCGGGCCGACAACCTTGTGAGCCATTGACTTGAAGAAAAGCTCCGGACGCTCCGCGGAATAGACGCGGTCGTAGAAATCGCCGCCGCCGGCATCTTTCGATTCCGCCATGCGCGCGGCGCGGCTGCGCAGATAGGTAACGCCGGCAGCCCAAACCTCCTGGGTTCCAATGGGCGCCAGCAACTCGGATTGGTCGACGGGCGTGCCGGTAGGCGCGGACTCGCTAAGCGAGCAGAGATACGCGTGAAAATCGTTGCGAGCCAGAAGATCGTCGAGAGATTTCTCCGGAACAGCACAGAAGTGGCGATCGTGTTCAAGGGTGAAGCCGGCGGCCGTGCGGAAAAGGATCATTGTGGCTCCGGGAATCGGTTCAGGGCGTCTCGAGTTCTGTCTTATGGGTATGCCTGCGCGGCAATGGATGTACGACGAGCAGAAGCGCTCCAGCCAGGATAAGCGAAAACGCCATCAGGAGAAAGCCGGGCTGAGATCTGCCGGTGAGAAGCTGGAGCAGCCCGACGAGGTAGGTGCCGAAGAATCCGCCGAGCGCACCGCAGCTGTTGATGAGGGCGATGGTCTCACCGGCCACGTTCTTCGGCAGCAGCTCAGGAACCATCGCGAAAAACGGGCCGTAGGGTGCGTACATGCAGGCTCCGGCGACGATGAGGCAGGCATAGGCCCATCCGAAGGAGCGGCCGGCGGTGAAGAACGAGCCCAGCATCGCCACTCCCGCGAGAGCGAGCAGCGGCCACACGAATTCGCGTCGCCGCGCAGTACGGTCTGAGAAGTGGCCAACGGTGAGCATGAGCAACACGCCCGCGAGATAGGGCGCGGCGGAGAGCAGCCCGGTGATGTCGATCGCCGCTCCGGTCGCATTGCGGATGACGAGCGGCAACCACAGGACGAAGCCGTAGACGCCGAGGCTCCAGAAGAAGTAGTGGATGGAGAGGATGAGAACATTCTTCTGGCGGAAGGCGACGCGGAGGTTGGCGATGCGCGGCAGGGATTGCTGCTCGCGGTCGAGTTCCTGTTCGAGGGCGGCCAGTGCCGATGGCGTCATCCAGCGGGCGTGGCGGGGAGTGTCGCGCATGAACAGGAGCCAGAAGAAGCCCCACACGACGGCAACCATGCCCTCCAGGATAAAGGCCCACTGCCAGCTGGTGGCGCGAATGAGGAAGCCGGTCACGGCGGACATCCAGAGCACGGTGAGCGGATTCGCCAGCATGAGCAGGGTGTTGGCGCGGGAACGCTCAGCGCGCGTGAACCAGCGCGTGAGCAGGATGAGCAATGCCGGGAAGACAAAACTTTCCGCTGCTCCGAGAAGCAGGCGGTCGGCGGCGAGGAGCCAGAACTGACGGACGACTCCGGTAAGCGCGGCGAAGGCTCCCCACGCAACCAGCGCGATGAAGATGAGCAGGCGTGCGCTGTACCGCCGGACAAGGATGACGCCGGGGATCTGGGGAAAGAAATAGCCGAGGAAGAAGAGCGCGCCGAGCAGAGCGGAGCGAGAGCCGCTGATGTGAAGGCTGGCCGCAAGACCGGCGGCTGCTCCGAAGCCGTAGTTGGCGCGATCGAGATAAGCCAGGCTGTAGGTGACGAAGACGGCGGGAAGTATCCGGGTCCAGCGCAGGCGCAGATCGGGATCGGTGGCGTGGTCTGGATCCATGGAGATTCCCGCGGTGCGTGGAGCGAGCGCGCCGGGGAATCAGTAGATCACAGGCGGCAGATTTATGCCGGACCCTTCAGCGCCAGCTCGATCAGCGTCTTCTGCTCCATCTCGTGCGCTTTGGCCGAACCGGTGGCGGGGCTGGCAGCCGCGGATCGCTTGACGCTGAGAACTTGCCGATCGCCCGCCAGCCGGCGCAGGCGCGGCATGGCGTAGGAGAACGCGCCCATGTTCGCCGGCTCCTCCTGGACCCAGACGATTTCACGCGCAGCGGGATGCGCTTCGATGGCCGCGCGCAGCTCGGCTTCCGGCCAGGGATAAAGTTGGTCGAGGAAGACGATGCCGATCGACGTGTCTCTGCGTTTGGCTCGCTCCACGCGCAGCTCGTGGCCGATTTTGCCGGTGGCGATGAGCAGCCGCTGCGCATTCTGAATTTCGGTCTCGGGCAAAACGGGAAGGAAGCGCGAGCGTGAGAAATCTACGATCGGCGACAGCGCGTCCGGATGGCGCAGCATGCTCTTCGGCGTGAAAACCACGAGAGGCTTGCGCCACGAGCGCATCGCCTGTCGGCGCAGCAGGTGGAAATACTGCGCGGCATTGGAGGGCTGGCAAATCTGAATGTTGTCGCGTGCGGCCAGCTGCAGGTAGCGCTCCACGCGCGCGCTGGAGTGCTCCGGGCCCTGGCCTTCGTAGCCGTGCGGCAACAGCAGGGTCAGGCCGCTGAGCAGCCCCCATTTGTCCTCGGCGGCGGAGAGGAACTGATCGATGACAATCTGCGCGCCGTTGGCGAAATCGCCAAACTGAGCCTCCCACAATACGAGGGTTTCGGGGTAGTCGCGGCTGTAGCCGTACTCGAAGCCAAGCACGCCGGCTTCGGAGAGGATCGAGTTGTAGACGCTGAAGTGCGCCTGGTTGGCGTCGAGGTGGTTGAGTGGGATGAAGCGCTGCTCGTTTTCGATGTCGATGAGCACGCTGTGGCGCTGGTTGAAAGTGCCGCGCTGCGAATCCTGGCCGCTCAGGCGCACGGGCGTGCCGTTCAGCAGCAGCGACGCGAACGCGACGGCTTCGGCCATGCCGTAGTCAAAGGACTGCTTGCCCTGTCCCATGGCGGCACGCTGATCGAGAAGCTTCTTGATCTTGGGGTGGATGTGGAAGCCGTCGGGATATGCAGACACCTTAGCAGCAATGGAGGCGATGGCTTCGCGGTCGAGACCGGTATCGACTTCGAGCTCGGGACGCCAGCACCCACCCTCATAAGGGCGCCAGTAGTCCGGCATTTCAACGAGGACGGGCTTTTTGCGGACCGTGGTGGCTTTCTTTTGTTCCTCCGCAAATTCCGCGTGCAGTTCCTGAGCGAGCGGCGCGGGATCGGCACCGATCTGGCGCGCGTACAGCTCGTAGAGCGGTGGATGATCTTTGATGCGGGCGTAGCGGAGAGGCTGGGTAACCGTCGGGTCGTCGACTTCGCTATGTCCGTGGCGCCGGTACCCAATGAGGTCGATCACGACGTCGGTGTGGAACTGGTAGCGATATTCCGCGGCGAGGGCAGCGACGCGCACCACCGCGGCGGGATCTTCGGCGTTGACGTGGAAGATGGGAAGGGGCAAGCGCTTCGCGAGATCCGTGGAGAAGCGCGTCGAGTTCGATTCGTCGGGCTCGGCGGTGAATCCGATGAGATTGTTGACAACGATCTGGATACCGCCGCCCACCGAGTATCCCTCGATGCCCGCGAGGTTCATGGTCTCCGCCCAGATGCCCTGACCGGCGAAGGCGGCATCGCCGTGGATGACGACGGGCAGCACACGGTCGCGGCCGTCCGGCCCGACGCGATCCTGGCGAGCGCGGGTGCGGCCCATGGCCACGGGGTCGACGGCTTCCAGATGCGACGGGTTGGATACGAGATGCAGCGCAACCGTAGCGCCGTTGCGCGCGGCAAAGGTGCCGGTAGCGCCCACGTGGTACTTCACATCGCCGCCGCCCAGAATGCTGCGTGGGTCGACGTCTTCAAATTTGGTGAAGATGTCGACGGGAGATTTTCCGAAGGTGTTCACCATGACGCTGAGGCGGCCGCGATGGCTCATGGCCAGGATGGAGCGCTCGGCGCCAAGTTCGGCGGCCCGGTTGAGCAGCTCATCGAGGAAGGGAATCAGCGCGGTAACGCCTTCAAGGGAGAAGCGCTTGGTGCCGAGATAGCGGGACTGGATGACCTGCTCGAACAGGTCGGCGCGGGCGAGCAGGCGCAGGATGCGGCCGCTGTCGACGGCGGGCTGAGTCGACTCGAGGCGCTCGGCCAGCCACTCGCGGCGCTCGCGGGATGGGATGTGCATGAACTCCGCGCCAATGGTGCCGGCGTAGCAGCGCCGCGCCCCGGCGGCGAATTCGTTGTCGAGATCGAGCTCGGGAACGGAAACCGGAGCGAGATATTGGCCGAGAGGATCCAGGCTGGCCTGCAGGTAACCCCAGCGGCGGAAGGCGTCGAAGGTCTGCGCGCGCAGCGCTGCAGACGAGAGTTCGCTCGAAATGGAGGAAGTGGTCATTCGGAATATAAGTCCAGTCGTATGAAGGTCCGGTGAGAATCCGGATGGGGAGCTTTGGCCGACTCGATCGACCGTGAACGGTTGCTTCTCCTTTTGATTTTACGCGCACGAAAATGATGCGGATCGCGGAGAGACAACAAGAGCCGGCGATGTGCCGGCCCTGGTCATGCTTTTGCGCTTAGCGCTGCTCGATAGAGACGTAGCGGACCGGGTACTCGGGTCCGGTGTACTCGGCCCGCGGCCGGATGAGGCGGTTGTCGCTGAGTTGCTCCATCACATGCGCGGCCCAGCCGGCGATGCGGCTGACTGCGAAAATCGGAGTGAAGAGATCGAGGTCGATGCCGAGGGTGGTGTAAGTGGAGGCGGAGTAGAAGTCGACGTTGGCGTTGAGCTTCTTCTCGTTCTTCACAAACTCCTCGATGCGGCGGGACATCTCGAACCACTTTGTGTTGCCGGAGTCGCGGCTGAGCTGCTCAGACATGCGGCGAAGGTGCGTGGCGCGGGGATCTTCGGTGCGGTAGACCCGGTGTCCGAAGCCGAAAACCTTCTTTTTCTGCGCAAGCAGGCTGCGCACGTAATCGACCGGATCGCCGCCCTGCTTCGCGATCTCGAAGAGCATCTTCATCACGGCTTCGTTGGCGCCACCGTGGAGCGGGCCTTTGAGCGCCCCGATGGCTCCGGTGATGGCCGAATGCATGTCCGAGAGTGTGCCGGCGATGACCCGAGCCGCAAAGGTCGATGCATTGAACTCGTGATCTGCGTGCAGGATAAGAGCAATATCGAAAGTATTGGTTGCAGCCGGGATGGGCTTCACGCCGTGGAGCATCCAGAGGAAATTCGCGGCGTGCGGGAGGGACGAATCCGGCTCAACAATCTGCTTGCCCTTGCGGATGCGGTCGAAGCCGGCGACCAGTATCGCCAGTTGCGCAGTCAGGGCGAAGGCCTTGCGCAGATTGGAGTCCTGGTCGACGGCGGATTCGGCAGGGTCGTATGCGCTGAGAGCAGAGACCGCGGTGCGCAGCGCTTCCATCGGCGTGATGGATTTGGGCAGTGCGCGGAAGAGATCCCAGATTTGGGGAGGAACGCGGCGGGCTTCAGTCAGACGCTGGGAGAATTCGCCAAGCTCAGAGCGGCTGGGAAGGCGTCCATACCAGAGCAGGTAAGTGGTTTCCTCGAAGGTCGATTTCTCCGCGAGTTCATGAATGTCGATGCCGCGGTAGGCGAGAACGCCCGCGTAGCCGTCGATCCAGCAAATGCCGGAATTCGCTGCTACCACTCCCTCCAGACCCTTGGTTACTGTCGCCGTTGCCATATTGCTGATGCATCCTCCACTACTGTTTCAGCCCCTTACCGGGATGCTGCCTGCCGATTCCGCGATGCAAGGGGCGCAGGGATTTAGCCCTGCTGAAAAGTAGCCTTGCACAGAATAAGACCCATGTTTATAGCTTACGCGAAAAAGGATTGTCTCTGATGAAAGACGCAACGGGGCGAAATTTCCGTTACGAAAGTGAGGACCGGGGCCGTCAGAGCGAGACTGAGGCCTCGGCAAAGCGGCTCGAACGAAACGGCGAAAGATCCACTGCCGGCGGCCTGCCCTGAATCCACTGGCTGACGACGCGGGCGGTGCCGGGAGCCAGCATAATCCCATTTCTGAAGTGGCCCGTGGCCACCCAGCGGCGGTCCCCGCTTCGGTCCAGGATGGGCAGGCCGTCGTCGGAGCCGGGGCGCAGCCCGGTCCAGGATTCGGCGATCCGCGCGTCGCGCAGCAGCGGCCACAGGTCGATCGCCCTCTGAAAAAGGCCGTGAATCCGATCCGGGTAGATTTCCTTGTCGAACCCGGCGCTTTCTACCGTGGAGCCGATGGTGTAGCGGCCCTGGCCGCGCGGAACGATATAGACGTTGCCAGTGCGGAGAACACACTCCATCTGCACCGGTCCGGGCAATTCGGCGGTGAGCATGTGGCCTTTCCGCGGTGCGACCGGCAGGGATGGATCGAAACTGGGCGACCAGGCTCCAGCGGCATTGAGAAAGGCTGCGGCCGTGAACGGACCGGCGGTGGTTTCCAGATGCACGCCGCTTTTGTTTTCGCGGATGCTGACGATCGGCGTTTGCTCGCGCAGTTCGACGCGGGCGGCACGGGCCGCAGCAGGCAGGCACTCGGCGAGATCCCACGCGTCGAAGCTTTGTTCCTCGAGAAGAAAGAAATGCCAGCCGGCAGTGTCGGCGCCAGGCGCGAGCACCTGGATTTCAGCTTCGGAAAGAATGTGAGTGTCCACGGGCGCATGCTTCACGCCCTGCAGGGTAAGCGTGGATCGAATGGGCACGTGCGCGCCCGAAAGACGCTCGACCCGGGAGAGAAATTCGGGGTAAAGCGTGAGGCTCAGATGGGCCAGTTCGCGCAGTTCTCTGGGATTTTCCGGATCTCTTCCCGCGAGCATGCCGGCGGCGGCTCGCGAGGCCTCGGACATCGCCTCGCCCTTGTCGAAAACGGTGACTTTGCGGCCCGCAGCAGCTAACTCAAGCGCCGTCGCCAGTCCGATGATGCCGCCTCCGGCGATGGCCACATCCAGGTGGGTCATACGACGATTTTAGGCTTCGCCAGCGAGATGCAAACGCGTGGCGTCCTGGATTGCAACACGAAGGAATAGTAATTCGGGTGACTTTGGTGCGCTTTGTGGAGAGGTTTCAGGGAGCAGCGAAAGAATCCGAGCACAAAGGCCCTGCGGGAAAATCAATCCGCGCGGTCTTCTATATTGAGATAGCAGAGAGAAATCCCCTCTCTTCAGCATCCAATCGGCAGGAGCAGAACGAATGGCGAATGCGCACTCGGATGCGCTGGTTTTTTTCGGCGCAACAGGCGATCTGGCGTATAAGCAGATTTTTCCCGCGCTGCAGGGGCTGATCCGCGATGAAGGGTTCAACCTGCCCATCATCGGCGTGGCTAAGGCAGGCTGGAACCTGGATCAGCTGAAGGCCAGAGCGAAGGACAGCCTGGAGCACCACGGAGGCATCGATGCAGCGGCGTTTGAGAAGCTGATGGGGCTGCTGCGCTACGTGGACGGCGATTACAACCAGGAGGCGACCTTCACCGAGTTGCGGAAGCAGCTGGGAGAAGCGCAGCGGCCGCTGCACTATCTGGCGATTCCACCCAGCCTGTTTGGGACCGTAGCGGAGAACCTGGCGAAAGCCGGCTGCGCGGAGAATGCGCGCGTCGTGGTCGAGAAGCCATTCGGCCGCGATGTGCAGTCGGCGCGGGAACTGAGCGAGACCCTCCACAAATACTTTCCCGAAGACGAGATTTACCGGATCGATCACTATCTGGGCAAAGAACCGGTGCAGAACATCCTGTATACGCGCTTTGCCAACCCGGTCTTCGAGCCCATCTGGAATCGCGAGCATGTGCGCAGCATTCAGATCACGATGGCGGAAAGCTTCGGGGTCCAGGATCGCGGCAAGTTCTACGACGAAGTGGGTGCGCTGCTGGACGTGGTGCAGAACCATATGCTGCAGGTGCTGGCGAACCTCACCATGGATCCACCCACCGGCGAGGATCACGACGCCACGCGCGACCGCAAGGCGGAGCTGATGCGTGCGGTGCGGCCGCTGACGCCATACAGCGTGGTGCGCGGGCAGTATCAGGGATACCGATCGGTGCCGGGCGTCGCGCCGGGGTCCAACGTCGAGACCTTCGTCGCCGTGCGGCTGCACATCGACAGCTGGCGCTGGGCGGGCGTGCCGATTTACATTCGCGCCGGCAAAATGTTGCCGGTCACCTGCACCGAAGCGCTGGTGGAGTTCAAGCGCCCGCCGCGCGAGACCTTTGGCGAGTTGGTGCCGAATACTTCGGCGCATATGCGGTTGCGTGTCAGCCCGGACATCGCCATTGCGGTGGGGGTGAGGGTCAAGATCCCGGGCGAGATGATGGCGGGGCGGGACGTGGAACTCGATCTCCACAACCAGGCCGTGGCCGATATGCCGCCCTACGAGCGCCTGCTGGGCGATGCCAGCCGCGGGCTGAACGAGCTGTTTTCACGCCAGGACCTGGTGGAAGCGCAGTGGAGGATCGTCGAGCCGATCCTGGGCAACGTGACCCCGGTCTACACCTATGCGCCGGGAATGTGGGGCCCGGAAGAAGCGAATCAACTGATTGGCAACGATGGGCCGTGGGCGAATCCGGTAGTACAAACGGAGGGCGCATAACGGATTCAGTAGGTAGAAAGAGGAGCCTTGAGCCGTCGCGTGATGCTGGATGTTGAGAGAAAGCCGGGCTTGCGGAGATTTCTGGACGAGCTGAGTCGCAGCACGCACAGCGCACTGGCGCTGGATTATGACGGCACTCTGGCGCCGTTCCGCATCGATCGCTTCCAGGCATATCCCTATCCCGGAGTAACGGAAAGAATTCGGCTGCTGACAGTATCGGGGCGCACCCGCGTCGTGATGGTCAGCGGTCGACGGGCCGAGGAAGTGCGTGACCTGCTGGGGGTTACACCTCCACCGGAGATCTGGGGCCAACATGGCGGGCAACGCCTTTATCCGGATGGACGCTCTGAGATGGTGGCAATGAAAGAAGCGGACCGGGCAACTCTGGAAGAGGCGAAGAATCGGTTGCGAGCCGAGGGTCTGGAACACCTGACCGAGCTCAAACCGCGGGGAGTCGCGGTCCACTGGCGCGGATTGAGCGCAAAGAACGCTGAGGGAATCGGCGCGCGCGTGCGAGACGTCTTTGTGCCGCTGGCCGATCGCCCGGGTATGTCTCTGCTGGAGTTCGACGGCGGACTGGAGTTGCGGCCGAACGAGCCCAATAAGGGATCGGCGATCGCCGCCGTGCGCCGCGAGCTTCCCGAGGGCACGCCCCTGGCTTTCCTGGGCGACGATACGACGGATGAAGATGCGTTCCGGGCGCTGCACGGCACCGGTGCGCTGACGGCACTGGTGCGCACCCAATGGCGCCAGACCAGCGCCGACGTCTGGCTGCGTCCTCCCGAAGAATTGCTGGAGTTTCTGGATGCCTGGCTCGCCCAGACAGGAGGCGCGCAATGAACGCCTCCCACCGAATGGTGCTGGTTTCAAATCGGCTGCCGACCACGCTCGAAACCGGACCGAACGGGCCGGCGCTGAAGCCGAGCTCGGGAGGCCTGGTCACCGCGATGCGGCCTGTCTTCCAGACGAGAAAAGGCTACTGGGTTGGCTGGCTGGGCGAAGGCCGGCAGGAAGACGTGGATCAGCTGCTGGAACCGGAGGCGGGCGACGACTGCCGGCTGGTTTCCGTCTCCCTCACGCCGAGCGAGCGGAAGGGCTTCTACACCGGATTTTCCAACGAGATCGTGTGGCCGCTGTTTCACGATCTGCAGTCGCGATGCAACTTCGATCCCAGCTATTGGAACGCGTATACGGGAGTGAACCGCAAGTTCGCCGAGGCCGCGGCACGCGTGGCCAGATCGGAATCCCTGATCTGGGTTCACGATTACCACCTGATGATGGTCGGGGAATGCCTGCGCGGGATGGGCGTCAAAGCGAGAATGGGATTCTTCCTGCACATCCCGTTTCCGGCGCTGGATATCTTCGAGAAGCTGCCGTGGCGGAGCGAGATTCTGCGCGCGCTGTTTCAGTACGACGTGATCGGATTGCAGACGCAGCGGGATCAGCGGAATTTTCTGGGGTGCGTGCGGCGGCTGCTGCCCGAAGTCGAGCTGGAACGCGCCGACGACGAGGTGCGGGCGCGGATGGACGGCCGGGTGACCGTGATCCGCAGCTTTCCCATCGGCATCGACTTTGATGAGTTCGCGAAGCATGCGAAGCAGCCGGACGTCGTCCGGCGCGCCGAAGAGATCGGCCGCGATCTGGGCGGGCGCCGCATCCTGCTCGGCGTGGATCGGCTGGATTACACCAAGGGTGTGCCCGAGAGACTGAGGGCCTTCCAGCATTTTCTGGCCACGTGGCGCAATCTGCGGCGCAAGATCAGCCTCCTCCAGGTTGTGGTGCCCAGCCGCGAAACCATCCCCGAATACCAGGAGCTGAAGCAGGAGACGGAGAGGCTGGTCAGCCAGATTAACGGGCAGTTCGGCGATCCTGGATGGATGCCGGTGCACTATATCCACCGGCGCGTCGAGCGGGGCGAACTGGTGGCCCTGTATCGGGCCGCCGATGTGGCCCTGGTGACGCCGCTGAAAGATGGGATGAACCTGGTGGCAAAAGAGTTCTGCGCGGCGCAGGAGGGCGACCAGGGCGCCCTGATCCTGAGCGAATTTGCCGGCGCCGCGGAGCAGCTGCGCGAGGGCTCGCTGCTGGTGAATCCCTACGACATGCACGGCGTCGCAGAGGCGATCCACGCCGCCTGCCGCATGCCGCTCGCGGAACGCATGGAGCGCATGAAAAAGCTGCGGCGGAAGGTGCGCCAGGCGAACGTCTTCCGCTGGTGCGAGAATTTCTGCTCGCACCTCGAGGGTGCGGAAATCGGAAAGCTGAGGGCAGCAAGCTGACTCACGCGTGCGCGCGGGATTTGACCGCCATTACGCGGAAAAGAGCGTGCGGGAACGATGGCTCGTCCCCGCTGTTGGTGGCTAGTTGCAGGTGCCCGTAGTCGTACCGTTATTCGTGGCAGTACAACCTGGGCCGGTTTGGATCAGTTTCGAGGACTGCAGCGTGAGCGCGATATTCTGGAAAATCTCCTGGATATTCGTGATCCCGTTGCCGGAGGTGCACGACGTATCGGTGCTGCCGTTCTGTGTGGCCAGATCGTCGGAGTAGAAATCGGTGTCCGGGGTGTTGGGTGTGGTGGTATAGGACGAAGCCATCTCCTTCATGGTGTCGCACGGGTCGAGCTCGTTGCAGCCCTTGGTTTCCGCTCCGAAGGCCACGGTGTACACCGTGGTTTTGGCGGTACCTGAATTGCTGCTCGGGAAGGTTCCGTTCGTCGCCGCCTGCGCTGCCGTTACCGCCTGCTGGCAGGGGTCTTCCCACGAGGGAAAGACTCCGGACGTGACCTGGTTCGGAGTTATATCGCTGCACGTATGGTTTCTTCCGGATCCCGTGCAGTACTGCTGGGGCGAGCCGTTCTTCATCACTTCGCCGCCCAGATTGGTTCCGTCGGTCATGTTGGCATCCCCGTCGCTCAGGAGCACGATGATGTTCTGGGTCTGCTGTCCGGCATTCAGACGCGTGGTGTACTGGGTGTAGAGGTCGCTCTGCGCCTGGTAGATGATGCTGGCGTAATACGTATCAGCGCCGCCCGCAGCCTGGATGCCCGCCCACGGGCTCACCTGGCCGGCTCCGTATTCCTTGTAGTAGGTTCCGCTGCTGATGTATTTGCAGTTGGATTCGCCGGCGCCGCCAATCGCCTTCACCAGATTCGAGCTGCTGCTCAGCGCTCCAGTCGAGGTCTTGTAGTCGTCGCTGAAGGTGACCAGCTGGTAAATCGGCGCACTTGGCTGGGGCGTCACCGTGTCCCCGGTGGAGGTGCCGGGGAAGCCGAAATAGACGTTGGAATCGTTCTCCCCGAATCCTCCGTCGTTAGTGTAGGTCACGTTCGGAGCCGCGATCTGCGCGTTGCAGTTCACGTCGTCCGTGGCCGCCTGGGTGTTGCTCAACCCTGGGAAAACGTACAGCGCCACTTGATCGAGCCCCACGCTGCTGCTCGTGCAGCCGCCGCCGGCTGCGCAGGGAGTCAGGTTCGTCAGCAGGCTTTGCACGCCGGTCAGCGCACAGGCGAAGGCCGCCGTGCTGTTGCACCCATCGTTGCCCGTGTCTTGTGCATTCATCGATCCGGTAGCGTCCAGGATGACAGCGACATTGTAGGGAAGCCGTGCGGATCCCTTCCACGCTGCAGTAGCCGTCGAGGTGAAGGTGATGGAAGGGATGCCCAACAGGCGCATGAACGTGGTCGGCATGGTCACCGTCTGCGTCACCACCATGGCGTTGATCTTGGCCGAACCGGTGCTCGTTGGCTGGCAGGCGATGCCGAGGGTATTGGCCACAAAGCTCGAGCAGTAGCCTGCGACGTCGGTGACCACGTTCGGCATGAAGCTCGAGTAATTGTCATTGTTCGCGCTGCTGCTGTACGCGTTCGCGTCGTTCGCGAAGGTATTGTTGGGCAGATCGTTGGCGCCGGCAAGAGCAGCCGCCTGGGTGCCGGCCTGAAGTCGGTTGTTGATGACCATCGCCCGGCCCATGTCCACCACAAATCCGGTCATGCCGACCATCATGACCATCGCCAGACTGATCCAGGGAAGCGCCTGGCCGCTTTCTTCGCGGAGGAATTTCAAACCGGTGCTGCTCTTTGCGGAGTTCATGCGTCCCTCTCCCTTGTTCTTCACTCGAGAACCTCCTCGACCGTAGCCGACATGGTGTAACTCTTACTGGTGTAACCAATGAAACTTGCTGTAAACGGGTAGGTCACCGTCACGCTGACGGGGTCGTTCTCGTCGCTGTTATAGGTGCTTGCCTCGTTGCCGCAGCTGACGTTGCTCGCGCCGCTGGCCCCGTTGACGAACTTGGTCCCGTTGACCGTAATCGTGAACGTGAGATTGGCGGCAGTAAGACTCGGAGCGGCGTTGGTGACGGCGTTATAAACGACGGCGCACGCGTCCGTGCTGCTGAGTCCGTTCCGGTAGGTGGCCAGTTGCTGGGCGCCGATGGAGGTGGCGTTGCTGAGCACCAGATATTGATTGAGCATCAGGCCGAAAATGCACATGCCGAAAATCAGGAGCAGCACGAACGGGGAAAGCAGGGCAAATTCGACCAGGGCCTGGCCTTCGCTGCGGGCGAGAGCCAGACGCCGAATCGCGCGTCTGGCGCGCACATGAGTCCGGATACGCGCTGGATAGGCGTCCATCAAATGCTTCTTGATTCTCGATCTCCGCCCTGGCTTCACTGGAGGACCCCCCCGACCGTAGCCGACATGGTGTAACTGTGACTGCTGAAGCCGATGAAACCTGCCGTAAACGGGTAGGTGACCGTCACGCTGACGTCCTGGCCCTGCTCGTTGTTGTCATAAGCGGTCAAATCCGTGGTGCCGCTGCAGGTCACGTTCTTGGATCCGCTGACGCCGCTGACATAGTTGGTTCCGCCGACGGCGATCGTAAAGGTGAGATTCGCGGCGGCCAGATTGGGAGCAGCGTTGGTGACGGCCGTGTAGACCGCAGCGCACGGATCGGTAGCTTCCTTGCGGCTGATAGCCAGTTGCTGCGCGCCGAGGGCGGTGGCGTTGTTGAGCACGAGATAGTCATTGAGG
This sequence comes from Acidobacteriaceae bacterium, assembly GCA_035505395.1. Taxonomy (GTDB): domain Bacteria; phylum Acidobacteriota; class Terriglobia; order Terriglobales; family Acidobacteriaceae; genus Palsa-343. The sequence goes on along the minus strand of DATJQW010000008.1, from coordinate 24,340 downwards.
CCGACGCCAAAGACGATCCCGCCCAGGACGACCAGCAGCGCCAGCGGCGACAGCAAAGCGAATTCGAGCAGAGCCTGGCCCTCGCTGCGGGCGAGTTTGCGGCACAGAGCCACGCACCCCGCGAAAATCCGACGCCGGGAGCGTGCTATGCTGCGCGCTTGATCGAGGTTCATAAGCCGTCCTCCGCACGCACCCGCGCGTAAGCGGCGGGGATGATCGGCGTTGTTCGCGAGGTGGTCATTGCAGGTGTTTCTCCGGTGTTGAAGGGGCGCCCTCGGGATGCAGAGCGGCTACGCTGCCGGTTGCATTCGGCTTCCATCCATGACGGGTGAATATCGCGGCAAGCGAATCTTCGTAGGCCAGATCGAAGCGGGGGTCGCGGAGCAGTAACTGCGTGAGGGCGCTGTCGGCCGGCCCGATGACCACCTTGGCGGACGTCAGTTCCGGGTTCGACGACCATTTCGGGTTCCCGGCCCAGGTGTCCATGGAGCGCGAGATGACCTCGTCGCCGTAAAGGCCGGCGCGTCCGTCGATGCTGACCGGCTCGCCCAGCTTCCAGATCAGAAACCCGCCCCACCCATAGGTGTTGAAGAGAGCGCCGTCGTAGTGGCGCTGCTGAATGACCTCGACGGCCTGGACGGGCATGGACTTCGCCTCGAGTTGGGCCATCCTTGAATTGTTGAGGTGCATGACCACGGCTGCAACCGCCACCACCGCGGTGCACAACCCCGTGGTGATGGGAACGGTCCAGAAAGCCAGCGGCTTGCGCTCCGATGCGCCCTCGGGAATACCGGCCGCAAGGATGGCGACGGCGACGATGGCCAGCATCCACAGATCGCGCTGGGAGCGGAAAGCAAGCACCGCCGACAGCGAGAGCAGAAGCGTCTCAAAGGGCGCGAGATTGCGGTAGCGGAAGAGCACGCCGGCGGCGCCGAGAGCGAGGAAGAGCAGCACGAAGTCGCTGTCGGTGCGGAAAGTCATGGCGTGCATCTCGGTGATGGTGTTGAGCACGCCCGGCTGCGAGCCGAGGATCCAGGCGCTGCGGTAGACCGTGACGCCGTAAGGGTTCAGGAACGTGGCGAGAATGCAGGCGCCGAAGGCGATCCACAGGGGACGAGCGGCTGGTGCCTGGCTGCCCCAGCGCAGCCAGCGGACGATCAGCGGCTCCGCGGCCGCCAGCGCGAGGACCAGCAGGCCGTCGATGAACTGGATATGGATGTTGGCCCAGAGCGCGAAGAGCGGGACAAGCCAGAAGAGCGTGCGGGTCCGGCCGGAACTGCGGTAGCGCAGCAGGATGTCCAGTTCCAGCGCGAAAAAGAAAATGGTGATCAGCCAGGGCCGCGGCGTGTACATGCGGGACATGGAGAAGACCGCGCCCAGCGTGAGCAGCGCGGACTTGAGAAAGTCCGGCTGCAGGCGGTTCACCAGGCGCCAGATGGCGACGCCATTGGCGGTGACCATGATGGCGGTGTAAGCGACGATGCCGTCCAGACCGAACCAGCTGTAGAGCTTGACCAGGATCAGGTCGAAGAGCCAGCTGTAAGCCTGCCAGGGAGCCCCGTGCGCGAGGCGCGAGAAGGGATCGGCCTGGGGAAAGGCGTGGTGCTGCAGGATCCACTGACCGGTGGTGATCTGCCAGCCGAGATCAGGATCTCCAACCACGGCGCGAGCCCCGGCGAAGCACATCAGGGCCGGCCCGGTAAAGAGCAGGGCCAGCAGGATCGCGCGCGTGATCTGTTCGCTGCGGGCCGAGATGTTGGAGTTCAGCTGCACTGAGCCTCGATTCGCAATTCCACAGGCAACATGCCGCGCGGTACAGCGCCGGATAAACAGCCGTGCACGGGGGAGAGGATCAGGGTTGTACCTGGCGGCTTTCTGTCTCTATATTCGTCCCGCGCCGCGACAGCGTGAATAACACAAGGCGGAACTTCATATAACACTGTTGGGGGATCATCCCCCGGACGGGGGATTGCCCGAGTTATCACCAGGCAAAAGCGGGAGCGTCCGGCCCCGCGGTCGCTCGGTGGGGAGAGGAAGTCTGAGGCGCGCTGCGACCAAAGGGTCATCGGCTAACACTTCCGGGTCATTGCCGGGTTCGCTAGTAACTCTATAGGGTGTCACTAAAGTAAGAGTACGAATATTACCCACGGGGCACGGACTGCCGTCCGCGCACCTTCGGAAAAATCAAAGGAGATACGCTTTGAAATCTGTCATGGACCTCTCTCGGGCCTTCCTCCAGGACGAATCAGGACAGGATCTGATCGAATACGCGCTGATTGCGGCAATTATTGCACTGGCCGCGATAGCAGCGATGAGCACGCTGGCCACCAACATCGCGACGGAATTCAACAACATCGGCAGCAGCGTGTAAGCGCCACCAGGCCGAATCGCATCCGGCTTTCATCCAGGAAGACTCGCCAGGACATACCACTTATGGGGAATTGCCTGGGCAGTAAATCTGTTGCAGTGTGATCCCTATCACAGACAAACGCGGTACGGCAGTAAGTGGTCGGGACCGGAATACCGTACGGCGGATCCTGAGGAGAACGAGGATGATGAAACAGCAGATCATGAACTTTCTGCGCGATGAATCCGGCCAGGACCTGATCGAGTATGCTCTGGTCGCGGCCATCATTGCCCTTGGCGCTGTCGTTGCGATGAGCACTTTGGCCAGCAACATCGCCACTGAGTTCAACAACGTCGGCAGCAGCGTGTAGGCAATCCTGCTCGGGGATGTCTCCGCCCCCTCGGATTGGGGCGGAGGCTGTCCCCAAAAGTAGCAACCGTTAACACAGATTGGTCATTGCTTCGGGAGCGGTGCCTGCCGCACTGTGATCACACCAATTGCAGTACGGCAGGAGTGGTCGGTACAGACACCGTACGGCGAATCCTGAGGAGAATGAACCCAATGAAACAATTTTTCGTCGACCTTCTGCATGATGAGTCCGGCCAGGACCTGATCGAGTACTCGCTGGTCGCGGCCATCATCGCCCTTGGCGCTGTCGTCGCAATGAGCACCCTGGCGAAGAACATCGCCACCGAGTTCAACAACGTCGGCAGCAGCGTGTAAGCAACCGAGTGTCCGGCGGCGTACCGGGCTGCATCCGGATGGGCGCTGGCTGGACCGAAAGTAGCAATTGCTAACACTTAATAGTCATTGCTTCGGACCGGGTACCTGTCGCACTGTGATCACAGTCAGATCAAAACGCGGTACGGCGGCGGGTGGTTGGGAAGAAAAACCGTACGGCAAATCCTGAGGAGAATGAACCTAATGAAACAGCTTGTGAAGAACCTTCTGAATGACGAGTCCGGCCAGGACCTGATCGAGTACGCGCTGGTCGCGGCCATCATCGCCCTGGGCGCCATTGTTGCGATGAGCACCCTGGCGAAGAACATCGCCACCGAGTTCAACAACGTCGGCAGCAGCGTGTAACCCATCGCCCGGGATCCGGCCTCGCTCGTACGAACGTTTACGCGCAGCCGGAATCAGGCAATGGCTTCCAGTATCAGCAGTCACAGGATCACTGCGTTCTTCCAGCGCATGAATCCGGCGGGAATGGCAGGGTTTGCTCTCATCGCCGCGCTGATGGGTTTTTGCTTATCAGCCGCGGCGATGCAGCAGCTCTCCGGGAACCTCCGGGCAACGCATGGGGAGCGCAACCGACAACAACTTTCTCCCCGGTGTTCAGCAGTCACCAGCATTGGGATTGCAGGATGGTCGGAGGACGCATGAAGAAGCCCAACAGCGACCGCCTCATCGAGCTGGCGTGCGGCGAGAGCGGACAAGACATTATCGAATACGCCATGATCGCGGCGGTGATCGGTCTGGGCGTGGTGGCCTCGATGTCGACGGTGACACAGGACATCGGCAGTATGTTTAACAACATTGAGGCGAACTTTTAAGCTCCGGCTTCCGCGCAGCGACCGTGCGCGCGAGAGTGCCGGCACAAATTGAGCGGAAATAAGTGCCCCGCGAGGCATTAACTTGCGGGGAACCTCTGAGCAGTGAGCTTGCGGCAGCTGTACTCGGGTGGTTCATACTCCGAGTAGCGAACCGCTGGCATCGGAGCGCCCCTGAACATCCTCCGGGGTTGGCTGCCCGGCGCCCCAGCTGGGTAACCGGCTGGCGCTTTGGAAAAGGTTGCACGCTGTTCTTGCGGTTCGGGAAAGGCGAGCACTATTGGGGATCTCGGAATGCTGAATTTTCAAACCGAGCTGGTGTATCTGGCTGTTGCCCTTGGGATTGCTCTCCTTGGTGCAATTTTCGATATTCGAAGCCGCCGGATTCCCAATCTGCTGACCCTTCCGGGTATTCTGCTTGGACTCATTTTGCACCTGGTGCTCAACGGATGGCGCGGGCTGGGCATGGCCGCGCTGGCGGGGCTGATCTGCGGAGTTCTCTTCCTGGTCTTCTGGCTGGCGGGAGGGATGGGCGCGGGAGATGTGAAGCTGATTACGGCGGTCGGCTGTACGGCCGGCATGCCGCATATTTTCTACTTGCTGGTTTTGACCGCATTGTCCGGGGGAGTTATGGCTGTGGGCCTGGCACTGTGGCGTGGCCGTCTGAAGGAGACGCTTGTGAATGTCGGTGCCATTGCCGTGCACCATCGGATCGAGGGGCTGAAACCGCATCCGCACCTGAACCTCACCAACGCGTGGACGCTTCGACTGCCGTATGCGCTGGCGATTGCAGCGGGCAGTGCGTTGTCGCTTTGCCTGTTGGTGGTCCAGAGGTAAATCACTATGGCTCGCCGCATCGCTGTCGCTCTCGTCGTCGCCCTGATCTTCTCCGTGGCGGCGCTCGTTTTCTTCTACAAGAAAATCTCCACCGCCAATCATCCGGTAGTCCAGCCTCCGCTGCAGTACGTTGCGGCGGCTCGGGCCATCGATCCGGGCGAGACGCTGAAGCCCGAAGATCTGTCGCTGATCAACTGGCCGAGGTCGAATCCGCTGGCCGGTTCCTTCACGAGGGTCAGCGACGTGGTTGGTCGCGCAGCGCTCTATCCGGTGGCCGCCGGGCAGCCGATTCTCGATCAGCAGCTGGCTGCAATCGGCACGGGCATGGGGTTGCCGGGGGAAATCCCCAACGGAATGCGGGCGATCGCGTTGCGCTCCGACGAGGTGGTGGGGGTAGCCGGATTCCTGATGCCCGGTACGCATGTGGACGTCCTCGTGACCTACCGTCCAACCAATGATGCGCCGACGCCTCTGACCTCAACGATTCTGCAGGACGTGGAGGTGCTGGCGGTGGGACATCAGACCCAGCCGGATCCCTCCGGCAAGCCGTCGAACGTGGACGTGATCACGCTGCTGCTGTCGCCGGAAAATGCGGAAAAGGCCGTACTGGCCGCCGCCCAGGGCACGATTCACTTCGTCCTGCGCAACGGCAGAGACGATACGGCCGCGACCACGACGCCGATTGAAGTCAGCGAACTGTCGGGGCCCGCCGCTCCTCAGAAGACCCGGGGCACAGGGATGGTGGCGCTCAAGCCCAAGGCTCCTGTGAAGAAACCCTGGGTGGTCGAGACCATGCTGGGCAACAAGCGCTCCGTAGATAGTTTTGACTGAGGCAAGCGATGACAAGGCGAGAACACATAATCCGGAAATGGGCTCTGATTGCGACAGTCTGGTGCGCGGCTGCAGCTCCGGCTTTCGCGTCGCAGAACAGCGTCGCTGCCGCCGCCGGAACGCCGGCGCTGGGAGCGAATACCAGCCTCATGAGCGACTCCATCCACCTGGTGGTGGGCCATTCGATGTTTATCAATACCAGGGAGCGGCTGCGCAGAATCTATGTGGCCAATCCCGACGTGCTGGATTCGATGACCTCCAGCCCGACTCAGATCGTGGTCACGGCCAAAACGCCCGGCGTGACGAGCCTGATCCTGTGGGATGAGCTGGGCCAGGTGCAGTCGTATCAGGTGACCGCGGACATGGATGTGAGCGATCTGCAGCGCGCCATGAAGGCTGCCTTTCCTGCCGACACGATCACAGTCACCGGCCGCCAGGACGAGGTGGCGCTGACCGGCATCGTGACCAACCCGGCGGATTCGGATAACGCCGTGAAACTGGCTTCGCAGTATTCGAAGATGGTGACCGATTCTCTGCAGGTCGCCCCGCAGCACACGCCGCAGGTGCGGCTGAAGGTGCGCGTGGTGGAGATCGACAGATCCCGCCTGCAGCAGCTGGGCTTCAATGCCTTCGGTACGGGCAAGAACTCGTTTTCGTCATCCACGGGCCAGTATCCCGTGGTGAGCGCTTTGCCGGGACAGTCGCTGAGTTCCAACAGCGCTTCCAGCGGCATCGTCACCATCAATTCGCTCCTGAACCTCTTCTATTACAACCAGGACCTGGGGCTGGGCGGCGCGATCGAGGCCCTGCAGAATAACGAGATTCTCCAGATCCTCGCCGAACCGACGATTACCGCGTTGAGCGGACAAACGGCCTCTTTCCTCTCCGGCGGCGAATTCCCCTTCCCTGTGATTCAGGGCGCATCGAGCGGATTTACGTCGGTGACCATTCAGTTCCGGCCGTACGGCGTTAAGCTGGATTTCACGCCCAACGTACTGCCCGACGGGACCATTCAGCTGAAGGTGGCTCCGGAAGTGAGCGCGCTCGATTATACGAATGCGGTCGAAATCTCCGGCTACACAGTGCCTGCTATTTCCACGCGCAGGGCGCAGACGGAAGTAGAGCTGAAGAGCGGACAGAGCTTTACCATATCGGGTCTGCTCGACAACCGCACCACGGACATCATGCAGAAGATTCCGGGAATTGGCGATATTCCGGTGTTGGGCAAGCTGTTCCAGTCGAAGAACACGACGCACTCGGTCGTGGAGCTGGCGGTGATCGTCACCCCGACCCTGGTGGACCCGCTGTCGGAAAATCCGCCGCCCACCCAGCCGAAGATGGTCGTGCCGTTTATCGACGACCAGAAATTCGACAAGAACATGAAGGGCGTGGTTCCGAAGGGCTCGCCGGCACAAACGCCCACGCAGCCGCCGCCGCAGCAATGAACGAAGGGACTGAGGCATGATACAGCTGACCGGCAACTCGCGAACCCTTACCGTGGCCCTGCTGACTGTGGGCGTCGACCGTGACCTCACCGACAGAATTATTCAGGCGGCCAGCCAGTTTTCCTGGACGGTCACGCATGAGTCGATCGATGAGTACATTTCGGCAGCCCGCCGTCCGGCGATGTCGCAGGAGACGAAAGCGGCGGATGCGGTGCTGGCAATCATCGATTTCGATCGTGACGCGCGCGGCGCCATGGAAACGGCCGGTTACCTCAACCAGCTGTTCTTCGGGCGATTTTTCGCAGCGGCGCTCTCCGGTCGAAGCGATCCGGATCTTCTGCTGGCGGCCATGCGCTCCGGTTGCAACGAGTTTTTGAGAAAGCCGATCGATCCGCGGCAGCTCGCCGACACCTTTGACCGCCAGGAGAAGAACTGGGCGGCGACGATGGGCCGCACCCGCTCCACGGGGCACATCATCTCGTTCTTCGGCGCCAAGGGCGGTGTGGGCACCACCATGATTGCCACCACTCTGGCTTATTTCCTGGTGCATTTGCACAAGAAGCGGGTCCTGCTGATCGACAACCATCCCGAATTCGGGCACGTTTGCCTGTACCTGGGCCTGGACGGTGCGCGATACCACTTCGATGAGCTGATCCGGAATGTCAGCCGCCTGGATTCCGCGCTGTTGCGCGGGTTCATCGCCAAGCACCCCAGCGGGCTGGAGGTGCTGGCGTCGCCGGAGTCGCACGATCCCTCGCGCAATGTCGATCCGGACGCCCTGGAGCGGACCCTGGAGTTTCTGCGCGGCGAATACGATTACGTGGTCCTGGATTCCCAGACCTCGCTGGAGGAAACCAGCCTCGCGGTGATGGACCGCTCGGATCAGATCTATCTGGTGGCGACGCCGGACATCGGCGCGATCCGCGACCTTTCCCGGTACATCGACGGGCTAAGCCGCAACGAATCGACGTCGTCGCGTCTGCACGTCGTGATCAACCGCTTTTCGTCCCATGGCGCGGTCGGAATCGAGCAGATCGAAAAGGCCATCCGCGTTCCGGTGGAAGTGAAGCTGGGCAACGCATACAGCGAGTGCCTGCGCGCAATCAACGTGGGCGAGCCCGTACAGCCCGACAAGAAATCGGATTTTTCCAACCAGTTTGCGCGCTGGGCCGGCATTCTCACGGGTTCATCGGATTCACAGGAGGAGCCTGCTCGCAAAGGATTCTCGCTGCTGGGCCGCAAAAGGAGTAACTAGCCATGGCCGATCTAAGTCTTAACCTCACCCCAAGGATCGACTCAGCAACGCTCCGCACCTCCGGGCCCGGCCTGCGTACAGCCGCGACGGGACCTCGGATGCTGCGCGACAAGGAGCAGCAGGAGCTGAAATCGGCCGTGCACCAGGAGCTGATCGACCGGCTGGACCTGGAGAAACTGGGCGAGGCCCAGGAAACGCGAACCGGGCAGCAGCAGCTGTTCCTGCTGATCCAGCAGATCATCGGAGAACAGGGCGTTCCGCTGAGCTCCGCGGAGCGCGACCGGCTGGCTCAGGAAGTCCTGGACGAGGTGTTCGGGCTGGGGCCGCTGGAGCCACTGCTGAAAGACGACACCATCAGCGACATCCTGGTAAACACGTATAACAACGTGTACGTCGAGCGCCGCGGCCAGCTGCAGCACACGAACATCACGTTCAAGGACAACCGGCACCTTCTGCAGATTATCGACAAGATCGTGTCCGCGGTAGGCCGGCGCGTCGATGAGTCGACGCCGATGGTGGACGCGCGCCTCAAGGACGGCTCGCGTGTGAACGCCATCATCCCGCCGCTGGCCATCGACGGCCCCATCCTCTCGATCCGGCGATTCGGATCGTCGCCGCTCACCGCGGAGCGCCTGGTCCAGAACCGCGCGCTGACGCCGCTCATGCTGGAGGTCCTGCGGGCGGCCGTCTCTGCGCGCCTGAACATCGTGATCTCGGGCGGCACCGGCGCCGGCAAGACGACGCTGCTGAACGCGCTCTCCAGTTTCATTTCCGATCGCGAGCGCATCGTGACCATCGAGGACTCTGCCGAACTGCAGCTGCGCCAGGAGCACGTGGTGCGGCTGGAAACGCGGCCGCCGAACGTGGAAGGGAAGGGAGCGATCCGGCAGCGTGAGCTGGTGATCAACGCCCTACGTATGCGTCCGGACCGCATCGTCCTCGGCGAGGTCCGCGGCGAGGAAGCTATGGATATGCTGCAGGCCATGAACACCGGCCACGACGGCTCGCTGACCACGATTCACGCCAATACCCCGCGCGATGGACTGGCCCGCCTCGAAACCATGTGCATGATGGGCGATATCCGGCTGCCGGAGAAAGCAATCCGCCTGCAGATCGCTTCGGCCATCAACCTCATCGTCCAGGTCGCGCGTATGAGCGACGGTACTCGGCGCATCACCCACATCACTGAGCTCACCGGAGCCTACAGCGACGTGATCAGCATGCAGGACCTTTTCGTCTTCGAGCGGCAGGGCCTGGGTGAGAATGGCAAGGTCATGGGTCGGTTCCGGTCCACCGGAATCGTGCCGCGCTTTGCAGAGCGTCTGCAGGCAGCGGGCATCGCGCTGCCAACGGGTCTGATGGACCACTCCATGGAAGTGTGATGGTGGTGATTCGGTGATTGTGCTGGCATCTCTTTTCGGACTCATCTTCGTGCTGACCTTCGGCATTGTGGTCATCGCCACGGCCCCCTCGCGCGAGGAGAAGATCTTCGAGCACCGGCTGGCGGCCATCGGCGTGGCCAAATCGGGAGCCCTCGAGGTCCAGCTGGAGGCCTCAAACCTGCTGCGCAAGCGGGCCACGAGCCATTTTGGATGGGTCGAAGAGGCGCTGGTGAACTTCCAGCCGATGCAGAGATTCCGCCGCTACGTCACCCAGGCCGGCGTGAATGCAACAGCCGCGTCGGTGCTGGTGCAGATGGTGGTCTTCGCCGTGGCGGGCTATTTCGTGACGCTTTTTTTTGCGCGTCTGGTGCCCATCGATCTGGCCGGCGCCCTGGTGGTCGGTTTCCTTCCCCTGGCCAGGATCATCTTCATGCGCTACCGCAGAATGAGGGCTTTTGATAAGTCCCTCGCGCATGCGATCGACATGATGGCGAGGGCCCTGCGCGCGGGCCACTCGGTGGCGGGAGCCATCGAGCTGGTGGCGGAAGGATCGCCGGCTCCGGCGAAGGGTGAGTTCGGAGAGGTCTTTCGTCAGCAGAACTTCGGCATGCCACTGCGCGATGCCCTGCTGCAGATGGTCGACCGCGTGCCATCCCAGGATCTGCGCGTGATGGTGACCGCCATCATCGTCCAGCGTGAAACCGGCGGCAACCTGGTCGAAATTCTGGACCGTACGGTGTTCGTCATTCGCGAACGGCAGAGAATTCAGGGCGAGATCAGGACCCAAACCGCGCAGGGCCGCCTCACCGGCTGGATTCTCACCATGCTGCCGGTGGTGATGGGACTGCTGATTAACGTTGTGGATCCGGGCTACTCGCACATTCTGTTCACCAATCCTCTCGGACGAAAAATGATCTATGTCGGGGTCGGCATGATCATGGTGGGAGGCTACTTCATCAATCGAATCATCAACGGAATCGACGTCTGACCGGGATCTTACGATGGCACTACTCTTCTACTTTGCGCTTCTGATTACCGTCTTTCTGGCGGTCGCGCTGGTCCTCGCGCCGTGGCTCCTGCGGCCGTCGGATGAAGCAAAGCGTCTGCTGGATGTGGTCACCAGCAAACGCCCGGACCGCAGAACCATTCGCAGCAAAGAAATCGTGATGGAGCGGGTTCTGCATGTGGCGCGCGCTTTTCGTGCCCGGCTGGGCCTCTCTGAAGACGAGAAACTGCGGCAGCGTTTTGTGAGCGCCGGAATGAAGGGTGGCGGCAAGCTCGATCTGTATTTCATCGCCCGCTTCATGGGGCCCCTGGCCGGAATTCTGGGCGGCAGCTTCATCAAGGAAAACACCATGTTCTGGTGCCTTGCTCTGGCCGCCGTCGGATACCTCTTGCCGGATATGTGGCTGACCCGCGCCGTGAAAAAGAGACAGAAGCGGATCCAGAAAGGAATTCCGGATGCGATCGACCTTCTGGTTATCTGCGTGGAAGCCGGACTCGGCCTCGATCAGGCGATTCTGCGGGTGGGCCAGGAACTAGCCATCAGCTATCCGGAGATGTTCGAGGAGTTCAGTCAGATCAACCTGGAACAGCGCGCCGGTAAAGCCAGGATGGATGCATGGCAGGGGCTGGCCGATCGCACCAAACTACAGGAATTCGAGGCGCTGGTGACCATGCTCCAGCAGACCGACCGTTTCGGGACGCCGATCGTTCGCGCCCTGAGCCGTTATTCGGAAGAGATTCGTATGCAGCGGAGACACCGCGCGGAAGAAGCAGCGGCAAAAACCAAGATCAAAATCCTGTTTCCGCTGGTATTATTCATTTTTCCCTGCCTTTTTATCGTTCTACTGGGACCTGCGATCCTCAGCGTGATGCAGACGTTCCATTAGACAGGTGCCAGGTTACTCGAAGCGGGAATACTGGCCGCTATAACAGGAGCGGCCGGAAAGGAGAAACGGAATGGAGACGACCAGTGTGGTTCGTATTGTCGCTATTGCCCTGATTGTGGTCTTTCTCGGGATCATCATCCTGCGGAGAAAAAAGAAGTCAGTCTAGGCTTTTCCTTCATGGAAGAGCGGCAATTCTGGAAGCGCGGCGCGTACCAGCTCAGCCAGGGCCGGCAGCGAAACCGAGTTTGATCGCTGCCGCTCCGAATCGTCAGGGCCGGGATGCGCGGTACAGTCAAGAGGGAGTCAGGCCAGGCTCCGGCGAAGCAGGCTCGGCGAGCGCGCTGCTCCGTAATTTCGCCTCTGCTCAGCCACGATGTCTCTTCCCCCACGGAATTCTCGCGGCGGGTATGCATTATTGTTCTCTCCGATCGCCGGCGGAAGCCGTGTTTTCCCAGGACACGCGGCCTTAATACTTGATGAAACAACTCACGATTACCATCCCACAAAAAGCCGTCACTATCGGATCGAAAATCGGCCTGGCCGACACATCGATGACGCGGCTCTTCGGCCTGCTGGGCAAAGATGGACTGGAGCCGGGTGCAGGAATCCTGATCCGGCCCTCGTCGGGCGTCCACACGATGGGAATGAGATTCGCGATCGATGTTGTCGCGCTGGACCGCGATCTCCGCGTCGTGAAGCTGTGGCCGCGGCTCCGCCCGTGGCGGGTCACGAGCGTCAGCCTGAAGACGCACAGCGTCCTGGAACTGGCGCCCGGGCAGATTCAGCAGTGCGGCATCGAAGCCGGGGATTGCCTGGCGATTACCGAATAATCTCCTGATTCATGGCTGCGGCAGGTGGTCCGTGTCCGCTCTCGGACCGCGGCTGCAGCACATCGCGAAACGCATAGCGTGAAGGCCTGAGTCGATTTTGCGCTGCAGGCTCGGGACCGCGTCAGGAATAATGGTTCGCGGAGGCGAGCCGCATTCCTGAACACGCCCCAATTCGCTGCCAGCTGCGTGTTCGTGGGATCGTCCAGGGCGTGGGATTCCGGCCTTACGTCTACAATCTCGCGCGGCGGTACGGCGTGGGCGGGTTCGTGCTGAATTCCCCGCGCGGCGTGTTCATCGAGATTGAGGGGCCGGCGGAAACGGTTGAGGCGTTCATCGCCGCGCTGCCGGCCGAAGCGCCGCCGCTGGTACGCATTGCGGATATCGCGCGCACCGAGATCCCGCTCGCCGGCGAAACAGAATTCTCCATCCACGAAAGCGATGCGGAAGGATCGGCGTTCGCGCTCGTTCCCCCCGATATCTGCACCTGCAAGGCGTGTCTGGCCGACAGCCGCGATCCGTCAAAGCGCCGCTTCGAGTATCCCTTCACCAATTGCACGAACTGCGGACCGCGGTACAGCATCATCATCGACGTGCCGTATGACCGGCCGATGACCACCATGGCGGAATTCGCGATGTGCGCGGACTGCCTGCGAGAGTACAAAAACCCTGAAAACCGGCGATTCCACGCGCAGCCCAATGCCTGCCCTGTATGCGGCCCGCGGCTGATCCTGCGCGAGGCCGGCAGGGGCGGCGATGTGCCGGGTTCGTCGCGCGAAATTCTGGAGCGTGTGGCGGACATTCTGCACGGCGGAGGAATTGTCGCTTGGAAAGGGCTTGGCGGTTACCAGTTGGCCTGCGACGCGCGGCAGGCAGGTGCCGTGGAAGAACTGCGGCGGCGCAAGCGGCGCAACGAGAAGCCCTTCGCGATCATGGTCGCCAATGTATCGAGCGTGGAGACGCTGTGCCTCGTTTCAGAGAAGGAGCGCGTGGTATTGCAGAGTCGCGAGCGGCCCATTGTTCTGTTGCGGCGCAGGCCGCATGCCGATCTCGCCGAAGCCGTGTCGCCCGGGAATCCCACGACGGGTGTGATGCTGCCATGCACGCCCATGCACGATCTGTTGTTTCGCATTCTGCGCGAGCGCTGGGGCAGGGAAGCGGCTCTGGTGATGACCAGCGGAAACATCAGCGAAGAGCCGATCGTGATCGAGAATGCGGAGGCAGAAGAGCATCTGGCAGACATCGCCGACGCTTTTGCCCATCACAATCGCCGCATCCACACCCGCGTCGACGACTCGGTGGTGCGCGTGGTGGCGGGCGAAACGATGCTGCTGCGCCGGGCGCGAGGCTATGCTCCCCAGCCGGTGTTTCTGGGTCGCGGCGACGCAGAGGTGCTCGCCTGCGGGGCTCAGCAGAAGAACACGTTGTGTCTGACGCGCGCCGGGTTCGCGTTGCCCAGCCAGCACCTGGGCGATCTGGAAAATTTCGAAACCGTGCGTTTTTTCGAGGAAACTCTGGAGCGGATGAGCCGCCTGTTTCATGTGCAGCCGACGGCCGTGGCGCACGATCTGCACCCTGGTTACCTGAGCACGCAATTCGCTCTCAGGATGGAGGGCCTGCGGCGCATCGGCGTGCAGCACCATCATGCCCATATTGCCAGTTGCATGGCCGAGCACCGGCTGGAGGACCGCGTGATTGGTGTCGCGTGGGACGGAACCGGATTCGGAACCGATGGGACAATCTGGGGAGGAGAATTCCTGGCCGCGGATTATTTGGGCTTCGATCGCTGCGCGCGGCTGCGCCCCGTGCTGCTCGCCGGCGCAGATGCGGGCGTGCGCGAGCCGTGGCGGGTGGCGCGCAGCTACCTGCTGGATGCCTTCGGCGAGATTCCGGCAGAATCGCGATGGGCGGAGATGGCCATGCCTGAACGGCTGCGCGTCGTTGACACCATGCTGCTGAAGCATGTGAACACCATCCCCACATCGTCGGCGGGCAGGCTCTTCGACGCGGTCGCTTCCCTCGTCGGGCTCCGGCACAGCGTGTCGTTTGAAGGGCAGGCGGCAATGATGTTGGAAGCGGCGGCGGACGCCGCGGCAGGCGAGAGAACCGAGAGACCGTATGCATTTGCGCTTGCGGGCGCGAGCCCGGTAGAGATGGACCTGCGCCCGATGATTCGGGGAATCGTGGATGACCTTCGACAAGGAGAATCGCAGGCGAAGATTGCGGCGCGATTCCACGCGACCCTGGTGGAGGCGATCGCCGCCATCTGCGGGCGGATGCGGGACGAGCTGCGGCTCGAGCGGATATGCCTGAGCGGAGGCTGCTTCCAGAATGCGCTGCTGCTGGAGGGCTGCCTGAGGCGCCTGCGCGGCGATGGATTTGCGGTGTTTGCCCACCGGGAGGTGCCCGCGAACGACGGCGGCATTTCTCTGGGGCAGGCAGCTATCGCCTGCGAGATTCTGCGGCGGGAGGGATAGCCAGGCTCCGCGGCTCGGCTGGGTACCCAGGAATCCACGAAAAACAACCGGATCGGCTTTTCCTTTGGCGCGGCATTTGCATCTGAAGTGTCAGCAGCCTGGTTGGGGTCTTCGGACCCAGCGAATTGCTATGCCTCGATTGGTCCCCGCACGAACGCACGTCCTCCGGTGGGTTTTGCCGGCCGCATTTGCAGTGGTTTTCGCGTTTCCGCCCGGAATACTGGCCCAAAATGGGTCCGCGCTGCCCCCGCAGGGCACCGCGATTAACCCCGATTACACGCGCCGCGAGATCCAGCCCGATCTGAATGTGGATCGCGATCCGGTTCCGTCCCCGGATGTGGAATCGAATGCGCCCCTTCTTCCGCCGAAGCCGGGCTCCACGATTTCAAAATCTAAAAACAATGTCTATACCCTGCAGGAAAACGTCAACGAGGTGATCCTGAACTGCACGGTGGTCGACGATCAGGGACGCCTGGTGAAAGGCCTGTCGCAGCGTGACTTCCAGGTCTGGGAAGACGGCGTGCCGCAGACCATCGCATCTTTCCGCAACGAAGATGTGCCGGTCTCGATGGGGATTCTGGTCGATAATTCAGGCTCCATGCGCGACAAGCGGGCGGCGGCGAACGGCGCGGCTCTGGACCTGGTGCGGCTCTCGAACCCGCAGGACAATGCCTTCATTGTGAACTTCAATCAGAACGCCTATCTGGATCAGGGATTCACATCGAATATCAGCGATCTGGAAGCGGGCCTGTCGCATTACGATGCGACGGGAACGACGGCCATTTATGACGCCGTAGCCGCGTCGGCCGACGAACTGTCGAAATACGCAAGATGGCCCAAGCAGGTGCTTCTGATCATCACCGACGGCGACGACAACGCGTCGCGGCTGACCCTGCAGCAGGCGGTGGAGCGGGTCCAGCGCCTTGGCGGTCCGGTCGTGTACTCGATCGGACTTCTGTATGAAGCGGAGAGCCCGCAGGAAGCCGCGCGCGCGAAGGCCGCCCTGGAGACGCTCTCCAACGATACCGGCGGTCTGGCCTTTTTCCCGACCTCGTCGGATCAGGTGAATGCCATCGCGGCGCAGGTGGCCATGGATATCCGGAACCAGTACACCATCGGCTACCATCCCACGCGGCCGCCCAGCCAAGGCGGTTACCGCACGGTGCGCGTGGCCGCACGCGACCGCCGCTACGGGCACCTGCAGGTGCGCACCACGAAGGGCTACTATCCAAAAAACATTCCGCAGATGCACGCGGACGAGACGGCGCAGGCAATTCAGCAGCAATAAGAACCGGTCCCGCGCCGCGTCGCGCCGCTCTGCTCACGAATGCTCGGCGAGCCACTTCTCGATCCGGGCCGCCTCCGCCTCGCTCAGCCGGAAAGTAGCCGCGGGCAGCGTGCCGTCGACCTGATCGGGGCGGCGCGCGCCGACGATGGCCGCGGTAATGGCCGGATTGCGAAGCGTCCACGCAATGGCGACCACTCCGGCCGCGACGCCGTGAGACTGGCCGATCTCCTTCAGCAAATCCGCCAGAGCCAGGTTGCGCTCGAGCTTGGGCGGCTGGAAATTCTGGTTGCGGCGGCGCCAGTCATCCTGGGGCAGGTTCTGAACGCGCTCGGCCGTCATCTTGCCGGTCAGCAGACCCGAAACCATCGGCGAGTAATTGATGACTCCGATGTTGTGCTCGCGGCAGAAGGGCAGGATTTCTTCCTCGATGTCGCGGCGCAGAAGTGAGTAAGGTGGCTGCAGGGATGTGATCGGCGCGACCTTCTGAACGCGCTTCATCTGCGCGATGTTGAAATTCGAAACGCCGATGTATCGTACCTTGCCCTGCTCCTGGAAGCGCGCGAGGGTTTCCCAGCCTTCTTCAATCTCGTCGTCGGGCATGGGCCAGTGGATCTGATAGAGATCGATGACGTCGACGCCCAGGCGGCGGATGGAATTGTCGAGTTCTTCTTCGAGAGATGCGCGTTTGAGGCTGCGGTAGATGCTGCGGTCATCGTGCCAGCGCATCGAGCACTTGGTGAAGACGTAGGGCTTCTGCGCGCGGCCTTTCAGAGCGCGGCCAACGACTTCTTCGGAGTGCCCGAGGCCGTAGATTGCGGCGGTGTCGATCCAGTTGATACCGGAGTCTAGGGCGTGCTCGATGGTGCGGGCAGATTCGCTGTCATCCTGCGCTCCCCAGGCGAACTCCCAGTCGCCGCCGCCGATGGCCCACGCGCCGAACCCGATGGGCGTGAGCTGGAGGTCGGAGTTGCCGAGATTGCGGGTGGTGAATTTTGCAGAGGTGGTCGTGGTCGCCATATTTTTTCGATGCGAACACGATAGCGCAGGGTGCAAAACGGAGCAATATTACAGTTCGATGAGAAAACGCCCTTCGCGCATAATGGGCTCGTCGTCGATCCAGATATTGAAGCGCAGGCCCACCACATCGATGTGCGTGGAGCTGGTCCAGGGCGCGCCGGTGTGTTCTCCGTAGGGATTGCCGAACGCAATGTGGATGCCCGGAAATTTCTCGTCCTGGAGGATGTTCCCAATCACCCGGTGGACGCCGATATTGGTGCCGATAGCGAACTCGCCGACGCGATCGGAGTTTTCGTCGGTGTGCGTGTAGGCTTCAAAATCGCGCTGGAGCTGCTGGTTCTCGGAGCGGCAGGAAATGATGCGGTTTCCGCGAATATCGATAGTGAGCGGAGAGGATTCGAGCAGGCCATACTGCGCGCAGAGATAGTCGCCGACCACCCCGTCGACAACAAAGACGCCGTTCACTTCGCCGGGAGTCGTAAAGATTTCGCCTCCGGGGAGATTGCCCCACTTGTCGCGGGAGATAATGCCGGAGGTCTTCAGCCACTGGTAGTCAGGATTGAGATCGGCGCGGATCTCGGTGCCCGCCGGCGTGGTGGCGCGAATGACCCGTGCGCGGCGCGCCTTCTCAATCACCTTCTGTGAGAGGCGGTCGACCAGGTTGTAGTCGGCGCGCATGCCGTCGCACATGATCTGCGGCGTGATGTTAACCATGTGTGCGTGGCGCATGCGGCGCCGGTTGACCACGTCGGTCATCTGCATGCGCGAGCGCAGCTCGTTGCGCTGCACTTGGACGGCAAAGATGCTGACGTCCGAGGTTTCCATATCGGCGAGAACTTCCGGGGGCATGTCGGCGAGGGGGCGCGGAGCGAGGTCTTCGAGAATGAAGGCCTCCCAGCGGCAGCCGTTGCCAGCCAGTTCATGCGCAAGCGAAGCCGCGATGGGCAGCGTAACGCGATCGGTGATCAGCGTGACCTTCTCCTGCGGCTCGACGCGGAGGCACGTCGCCACAGCTGCGCGTGCGCCGGGGACAAAGTCGCCCGGGAAGGCGGTCTCGAGCAGCAGGGCTCGTGCGGAGGGGACAGGCGAAACAGTGGGCAACGCGGAAGATCCTCGAACTTCCAGAGTACCGGATGCCGGGCTGTCGCGTGCTTATGGATGGCTGGGCAGAACTGCCCAGATGTCCGGATCTTCCTGTCCCAGAACCCACGAGCAGAAGCCGGCCAGCCCGCGCTGCTTCACAAGGTCATAGCGTTCGCGGAAGGTGCGCTGATCGGTGAAGAACACCCACTCGCGCTGATCGTCGCGATAGAACCAGAACCACGCGGTGCGATCGATGGGGTCCCACTGGAGCTGGCCGCCCCACGTCCTGGCGAGGTCGAGAGCGTCGGGCGCGCTGATGTAATCGGCTGTGGGGTCGGGCTGGTTGTTGATCGGTGCGCCCGTGAACCAGTGATAGCCGTAGAGCGGGATGCCGAGCGAGAGCTTCGCTTTGGGCACGGACTGCAGCGCGAAGTCGAGATTTTCGATGGTCCAGTGCCAGCCGGCCACCGGGCCGGGCATGGTCCAGCGCGTCTGCTGATCGTAGGTCATCAGGCAGATCAGGTCGACGGATTTAGCCAGAGCATCCAGGTCGTAGGCGCCGCGCCAGTTCGCGTAAAGCCACGAGGAGAATGGCGTGGTGCCGGGATGGCCGGGCGCAGCAGGTACGGTAGCAATCGAAAGCTGCAGTCCGGCCGCGTGCAGCGCCGACGCGGCGCGGGCCACCAGCGCGGAGAGCGCGTCGCGGTCGGTCCAGGCGATGTTTTCGAAGTCGAACTGAAATCCGAGATAGCCGTTCTGCTTCGCTTCGCGCAGCAGCGCGTCGATCATCTGCGTCTGAGCCTCGGGGCGCTGCAGCAGCAGGTGCAGGGAGACCTGGGTGGCGGCCTGGTTGGAGACGATGGGCTCCACCGGCACGTGCGCAGCTTTGGCGGCTTCGAGGACGCGCGGATCGGGGCCGCCGGAGACGAGACCGTCCTGATCGACCGAGTACCAGGTGGGCACGAGAAGATCGATCTGGGATGCGTGGGCCAGAAAGTCGCGGACCGAGTCCGGGCTGTTCGTCATGTAGAAAAGCGCCTGCGGTGTCTGGGCGACAGCAGAAACAGCGGCGCAGAAAAGAAGAACCGCGCAGGGGACGCGAAACGGCCGGAAAACGTGCATGCAGGAACGATATCAGGGGTATGGCCGGAGCAGATGAAGCCGAGGGCTGCCGCGCCGTAAAAGGTCAGCCGAGAACCGGCTCGCAGATGCCCGCTTTGGTTTCTTCGGCCATGTAGTCGACAACAGCTTTCAGGTCGTTCGTCTCCTCGTAGACGCGAAGCTGGCGGTCGGCGCCGGTGCCGGTCTCGAGGATGGTCCGTACACCGTTGATGGCCTCGCGGCTGCCGAGCTCGTCGACCACGGGATCGACGAAGGCAAGATATTCCTCGATGAGATCGCGTTCCGGAACTTCCTCCTGCTTGCCGAAATCGATGAGCTTCCCGTCGAGGCCGTAGCGAACGGCGCGGAACTTGTTTTCCATCAGGAGCGGCCGCGCGTACTGGCGGAAGTCCTGATTGGAAGCGTGCAGGCGATAGAGGTACGCCGCCGTTGCCTGGATAAGCGCGGCAATCGCCACGGTCTCTTCGGCACGGAGGGGAATGTCGCAGGCGCGGACTTCAACCGTGTTGAAGAAGGGATGCGGCCGGATGTCCCACCAGATTTTCTTCGCGTTGTCGATGCAGTTGGTCCTGACTAAGAGCGCGACGTAGTTCTCGAACTCCGAGTAACTGGAAAAGGCGTCGGGGATCCCGGTGCGCGGAAAATTCTCGAAGACTTTGGCGCGGTAGCCTTTGTATCCGGTATTGAGGCCGAGCCAGAAGGGTGAATTCGTGGCCAGCGCCATGATATGGGGCAGGAAGTAGCGCATCGAGTTCATGATGCGAATGGCGGCCTCCCGGTCCTCGATGCCGACGTGGACGTGCAGCCCGAAGATCAGGTTGGCGCGGGCAACCAGCTGAAGATCCTTCACGACCTGGTGGTAGCGGGGATCGGGGTATATCTCCTGGGTGCGCCAGTCGGCGAAGGGGTGCGTGGCCCCGGCCACAAGTACGAGATTGTGCTCTTCGGCCAGCTTGATCATCTCGCGGCGCAATTCGCAGAGATCCCGGCGCGCCTCCTCGATGGTCTTGCAGATGCGGGTGCCGACTTCCACGACCGACGTGTGCATCTCGGCCTTCACGCGCTCCTCGAGACGCATCTTGCCCTGCGCGAGCATCTCCGTGGCGATGTGCGAGCGCAGATCGCGTGTGACCGGGTCGACGGTCTGGTACTCCTCCTCGATGCCCAGGGTGAAGGACGGCCGCATGGTGCCTACCTTTGTAAGCCGGAAGCCGCGCCAAAGCAAGCGCTGCGTTATTCGATGGCGGAAACGGTGCTGATCGGGTCCGGATCGGTTTTTTTCGCCGCGGACCTGGCGGATCTCTTTCCGCCGGGCTTTTTCGGCGCGGCAGCTTTCTTTTTCGCAGACTTTGTACCGGTCTTCTTTGCCGCAGCGCCAAGATACGCGCTCCAATGGAAGTCCGGGACGCGCGGTTTGGCAGCCTGTGCCTTGCGGATAGCAAGCTCGGCAACCGCCTCGACGATCCAGTCGAAGTTTTCCCGGCCCACGGAGTGGAGGTCGGCATCGGGGGCAGGATTCATGAAGTCAATGGCATACGGGATGCCATCTTCCACGGCAAACTCCACCGTGTTCAGGTCGTATCCGAGAGCGCGGCACAGGGTGAGCGCATCCTTCTCGACGCGCTTCAGAAGCTTCGCATCCGTTGCGGGCGGATGGAGGATATACCGCTCGTGATGGGCGCGGCGCGGGTCGTAGTGCATGATGCGGACTTTCTCCTGCCCGACGACGTAACAGCGAAAGTACTCCGTGAAGCGGACGGCCTTCTGCAGCATCATGCACAGGTCGCGGCTCTGGTCGTAAGCGGCGAAGAACTCCTCGCGCGAGTGAACGTGGTGAACGTCGCGCCAGCCGCCGCCATTCACGGGCTTCAGAAAAGCAGGGAAGCCGATGTAATCGAAGACGCCCTCCCAGTCGAGCGGGAACTGGAGGTTGCGCATGGAGCGGTCGGTGGTGCCGGGCGGATAGTGTTTGTGGGGCAGGATGACCGTGGGCGGCGCAGCCACGCCGAGCCGCGCAGCGAGGGAGTAATTGAAGAATTTGTCATCGGCAGACCACCAGAATGGATTGTTGATCACCGTTGTGCCGCTCAGGACCGCGTGCTTGAGGAAGGCGCGGTAGAAGGGGATGTCGTGAGAGATGCGGTCGACGATGACCGACCAGGCCGGCGGCTGATCGAGGCGGATGGCGCCGATCTGGACGAACTCGGCGCTGATGCCGTCGAGGTTCTTCGCGTTGATCTTTTCCACCAGCGCGCCGGGGAAGGTATTTTCCATGCCGAAGAGAACGCCGATTTTCTTCACGTTGCTGCCTCTCACAGGTGGATCGGGGGAACTCTGCAGGTCTATGGTGGCACAAATGGCGAACGGGGATGTGAATCAGCGGCGCTTCAGAGCCTCTAACTCGTCTAGGCTCCGCGGCCAGTCCTCGCGAAGCAGGCGCGAGAGGCCGCGGTCGGCAAGGAGCTTGCCGCCGGTCTGGCAGCGCGGACAATAATCGGTCTCGTTGTCCGCGTAGCGAATGCGCTGGATGGGCTCGCCGCAGCGCGAACAGGGCTGGCCAAAGCGACCGTGCACGGCCATCTCGGGGCGGAAAGCGGTGACTTTCTCCGGGAATCCGCCGCCGGTTTCAGCCCGCAGCCGATCGATCCAGAGCTGGAGCGTCGATCGCGTGGCGTCGAAAAGGCGCTCCCACTCGGCGTCGTTCAGGCGGTGCGTGAGCGTGACTGGGGAAAGCTGCGCGGCATGGAGAATTTCGTCGGAGTAGGCGTTGCCGATGCCGCTCACCAGGCGCGGATCGGTGAGGGCGCGCTTGAGAGTGCGATTTTCCGCGGTGAGCGCCGAACGAAAAGCGCCAGCATCGCAGGCGAGAACGTTGATGCCCCCGGGATCGACAGAAAGCAGGGCTTCTTCGCCGCTGAGCAGAAAGAGCGATGCGCGGCGCTTCGACCCTGCCTCCGTCAGTACGAGCGAGCCCTGTGGAAAGTCGAAGGCTGCGAGCGAATTTCTTCCCGCCAGCCGGGCTCCGGGAGCGCGCCAGTGCAGACGGCCCGCGATCATGAGGTGGAGAACGAGCCAGAGATCGCCATCCAGGCCGAAGGCAATGCGTTTGCCGATGCGGCGCAGCTCGCGGACCGTGCGTCCTTCAGCCGCCGCAATCGGAGGGTGCGCCGTGCGCAGCAGGAACGCGCTGGCGATGCGGATGTGCTCAAGCGGCTGCCCCGTGATGCGCGGCTGAAGCGCTTCGATGTAAGCCGTGATGTCGGGAAGCTCGGGCATGGATGGGATTATCGCGCAGTTGCCGGAGCGGCGATGAAGCGGGCCTCAATGCAGAACTTCGTCGAGAAAGCGGCGCAGAGCCGCGGTGACCACGGGCGCGGGGGCGGAGCGAAGATCGAAGTACTGCTTCGGGTAGGGCGCGGCTGCGAAGAGCTCATGGGCGCGGGAGGAATCGTCGGCCCGGTCGAGAAACAGCAGGGGGACGTGTGTGCGGGCAATCGCCGGGGCGGGATCGAGGATTTCCTTCTGCAGCAGCCACAGCGGCAGCATTTGGGCGCGCGCGTCGGAAAGGAAAATCTGGCGCGCCGTCGGCGCCGGATCCTCGAGGATCGCCCCGGCGGGAGCGAACCGCGCAGCCAGTTGCGCGGCAAACACGCTGCCAACTCCGTCGCCCAGGACCACAACATTCTTCGCAGGGATGTGCCGCGTGTCAGTGAGGTAGGTCCATGCAGCAACGGAGTCGACCGTGGTGAGCCGTTCCGTAGGGTGGCGGCCAACGCTGCGGCCAAATCCCTGGTAGTCGAAGGCGAAGACGTTGACGCCGAGCTGATGCAAGGCCGCAAGGTCAGGCACGCAGTCAGAAAGATCGCCGCCGGCGCCGTGAAGGTAGAGGATGGTGCCGTTGCCGCCGGAGACGCCGGGCGACGCGGGGATCCACCAGCCATCGAGGCGTGGATTGCCGGCGTCGGTCACATCGAAGTGAATTTCCTCGAAGAGAAGACCGGCGAATGCAGGTGTCGTTGTGATCGCGCGCGAGGGATGAAAGAGCATCTGCCACTGGCCCTGATAGAAGAGCAGAGCCAGAGCGCAGTATCCGCAGAACGCAGCGCCGATGAGCGTGATGGCCAGGGCAGTGAAAAGCCAGCGCGCGCTCACGGTGGGCGGCGGTTCCGTCTGGCGAACCTGAGGCGCCGGACGTCGCGGAGGGGATGCTGACTCGCGCTTCGGCATCGGTTATCCGAAAGCCAGCTCGTCGGGAGACTCGAGCGGGGTGCCGCAGGTGCGGCAGATGACCGCGGAGCAGTCGCCGCATACAAGCGGATCAGGGATGGGGCGAGCGCAGACCGGGCACCACAGAGGCTGCGGCGCTGGTGGATCCTTCTCTGGCTCAGATGGCGGCGAGGACATCCTGTGTCGAGGTTAGCATCTGCCCTGGTGAGTGGACGGCATCGGCCGCACGCGCCTGGCGGTATCGAAATATATTCCCTGCGCGAAATTGAACGGGATTTTCCTACCGCGGGCGATGTTTACTGGCATTGATGGGGAAGGGAGCCTGGCAGCGGGAAGGATCGCGCCCATGGACATTGATCCGAGGAGGAACTAAGGAATGGCGACGGCAAGCGCGACGCGGCTGATGTTGTGGACTGACCTCGAAGGGCGCGAGGTGATGGGACGCTGGAGGCTGGTGCGCCTGGTGCGCCCGGAAGGCCGCACCGCCTGGTTTGAGGCGGCGGGAATCGATGGTACGCCTGTGATGGTGAGCCTGACCGAGGCGCTCAACGATGAGGAAGACCTGCTGGCGCGGCTGCGCGCCGCCGCTGAGATTCGGCACCCGAATGTTGCGGCGGTGTGGGAAGCGCACCAGACGCTGATGGACGAGACGCCGGTGGTGCTCGCGGCGATGGAGCCGACCGACGAGAACCTGGCAGACGTGCTGCGCGAGCGGGCCCTGGATGCGACCGAGGCGCTCCCGCTGATGGATGCGCTG
>DATJQW010000007.1:0-12077 GCA_035505395.1 Acidobacteriaceae bacterium | reverse complement strand
CCATTACCGACGTAACGCACGCCCGCAATTTCAGCGCGACGACGGCTCCAATCGGAGCCATACTGCGCCGGGAACCGTGTCGCAGGCTGGTTCTGCGATCTGTGCTGCGCCGACGCGGTTGCCGGCCGGAGGCTCCCCGTGAAAACCCGTGGTTCGAGTCGTGCGTCGTCCCGCCTGTCCCGCCGCCAATTCCTCCAGGGGACCGCACTCAGCGCGGTGCCCCTCCCCTGGCTCGAACGGCTGGATCCCGGCGGCTTCTTCCCTCAGCCTGGCGAGCATCGGTCCCTTGTCTTTCGCGTCGATGGCTGCCCGGTTCACGATGGCCAGCTTCGCCACGTCGGAGTGGACGCAATGCTGCATCTGCTTGCCGAACACGGCACCAAACTTTACCGCACCAGCACGAGTACAATCCTCGGCGGTCCCGATGGCCTCATCGCGCCGGACGATGTCGTGATCCTCAAGGTGAACGCCCAGTGGAAATGCCGGGGGGGAACCAACACGGATCTGCTGCGCGGCCTGGTCCATCGCATCCTCCAGCATCCCGAAGGATTCCACGGCGAGATCGTCATTTTCGAGAACGGCCAGGGAAGGCCGGCCGCATTCGACGGCGTCCATTCCGATGCAAACATGGAGGAGTACAGACCCTTCCCCGAGTTGATCGGGAAGATCGTGGTCAACGCCGAGGAACAGGGGGTGACCACGATCGATTATCTGGTGCGCACGGTCTTTGCCGGCAAACCGGTCAGTTCGTTCCTGATGGACCCCTACGTGAATACCTGGATCGCGGCGGACGACCACCGAACCAACGGGTATCGGCGCGTCGGCGAATCCGACACCGGATGTGTCTCCTATCCATGCTTTACCACCGCCCAGGAAAACCGCATCGAGCTGCGCGAAGGACGATGGACGAGCAGCGGCTACGCGCAGAACCTGAAGCTGATTCACTGCGCAGTCCTCAAGGACCACAGCGGCGACATCGGCATGACCGGCGCCCTCAAGATCGTCTACGGCACCCTCTCCATGCGCGACGGGACAACCGCGCGGCGGCACTATCAGGATCTGGGATCGCAATGCGCCCGCATGTGGACGGAAGTTCGCGCGCCCGACCTCAGCATCCTCGATTGCCTCTGGGTGAGCTACGGATCGATGGACGTCAACGGCCAGCACGTCAGCGGATGCATTGGATATCCGCCCAGCCTCACCAGCCGCGAGAACATCATCCTCGCCGGCCACGATCCGGTTGCTCTGGACTATCACGCGTGCAAACACATCCTGCTGCCGCTGGGAGGAGCCAACGCGGCCAGTCACGATCCCGACGAGAATCCGCGCTGGAGAAGTGTCTATATGCAGGCGCAGGATACCCTGAATGCCGCAGGCGGGATCGGTGGCTTTCGCGCGCAGGCCGGCGACGCCAACATCCAGGTGATTCGAGCGCTGGCGGAGAATCGAGATGTCGCCACCGTTTGGCGCGAACACCAAATCCAGGGCTAGCCGAAGGCGAGGCTGGCGCTTCCCCATCTTCGAGCAGAGTGACTCCTCGCGCTGGCGCTCGAGGACCAGAAATCTTTTCGGACAGCGTTTAAATCGCCCGGCATCTGAGGGCGCAGCCGCCGAGCCCTGATTCGTTCATTGACCCCATGCACCCCGGGTGCGCGCAGTCATGAGACCGGATGTTGAACGAGGATGACCTCGAGGGTGCGGGGGCCGTGAACGCCGCGAACGCGGGTCATCTCGATGTCGGAGGTCGCCGACGGGCCGGAGATGAACGTCGTTGGCAGGGTGGCCGTGGCGGAGAGCTGCGCGAACGCCTCGGGGACGGTGTCGACAAATTGAGTATCGAGCACGACGCAGAGGTGGTAGTCGGGGACAAGCGAGAGCCGGCGCGGACCCTGGCCGGGCCCGGACTGCAGGACGATGGTTCCGGTTTCGGCGATGGCGAGGGTGCAGGCGGTGAGGACGCCGGGGAAGGCTTCGAGTGCCGCGGGATCGAGGTCGTCGGCGGGTTCGAAGTGGATGCCCGGCGGGAGCCAGGAGTCGGGAAGGCCGCGCGGCACAGCGAGACGCGAGATGAATCGCGCGGCGAGGCATTGGGCAATGGCGGCGGCGATGGCGGAGGCAGGTGCACGCGTGATTCCGGCCTCGTAGTCGCGGAGACGATGCTCGAAGAGGGCGAGACGGTCGGCGAGCGTGCGCGGCGAGGATTCGCGATAAGTGCGGGGGATGGGATCGCCGGCTGCATCGGAGCGGGTAGAAGCGACGGCGGTCGCTTGCGAGGAGGCGCGGAGAGATTCGCGTATGCTGTGGAGGATGGTGTCGCGGTCGCTCATGGGGTGATCCTCGAGGATCGTTTGGCCCACCATTCGCGGAAGGATTCGGCAGGAAGCGGCGCGAGGTCGCGGGATTGCGTCCAGCCGGAGAGCATGAAGGGCAAGTGCTCGATGAATCCGCTCGAGGAAACGAAGGGACGCTGGCCGAGCCGGCCGAGGGTTTCGGCGAGGGCGAGGCGGTCGCCGCTTGCGAAGACCTGCGCGGCGAGTTGCATGCCGAGGTTCCACGCGCCGAATGTGCCGGCCAGCGTCGATTGCTGCTTGCGCACGACCTGTCCGCGGAGATGGATGAGGACCTCAGGAATGTCGATTTTGACGGGGCAGACTTCGTAGCACGCCCCGCAGAGCGAGGATGCGTAGGGGAGCGAGGCGCCCTGCTCGAGTTGATGCAACTGCGGGGTGAGGATGGCGCCGATGGGTCCGGCGTAGACGGAGCGGTAGGCGTGGCCGCCGGTCTGGCGGTAGACGGGGCAAACGTTCTGGCAGGCTCCGCAGCGAATGCACTTGAGGGTCTGGCTGGCTTCAGGGTCGCGCAGGATGCGGCTGCGGCCGTTGTCGAGCAGGATGACGTGAAATTCCTGGGGGCCGTCGCCGGGGCGGACGCCGGTCCAGATGGAGTTGTAGGGGTTCATGCGCTCGCCGGTGGCGGAACGGGGGAGGGTTTCGAGGAAGACGTCGAGATCGCGATAGCGCGGGATGACTTTTTCGATGCCGGCGATGGCGATGAGCACGGGCGGGAGGGTGAGGCACATGCGGCCGTTGCCCTCGGATTCGACGATGACGACGCTGCCGGTTTCCGCGATCAGGAAATTTGCACCACTGACGGCTACAGATGCGGAGAGAAATTTGCGGCGCAGGTAAGCGCGCGCGGCCGCGGTGAGGTCTTCGGGGGTGTCGCCGAGGGAGTCGAGGTGCATCTCGCGCTGGAAGAGCTCGCGAATCTGCTGGCGGTTTTTGTGCAGCGCGGGGACGACGATGTGGGAGGGTTGGTCGTGGCCGAGCTGGATGATCAACTCAGCGAGATCGGTTTCGACGGCGGCGATGCCATGGGCCTCGACGGCGCGGTTGAGGCCGATTTCCTCGGTGGTCATCGACTTGATCTTGACGATTTCGCGGGCGGAGTGGCGCGCGAGGAGATCGAGGACGATGCGGTTGGCGGCATCGGCATCGACGGCCCAGTGGACCTGGCCTCCGGCCTGGGTACAGGCGGCTTCGAACTGGAGCAGGTAGCGATCGAGTTGGAGCAGGGCTTCGCGGCGAATGGCGCTGCCGGCGTCGCGGAGACTTTGCCAGGCGGGATGCTCGGCGACGACGCGATCGCGCTTATTGCGGATGACATCGGTGGCATGCGCAACGTTGCGGCGCATCTGCGCATCCTGCAGGACCTCGCGTGCTGCTTGGGGGAAATCGGCGGGCTTGCTCATGACGCGCCCTCGGAAGCGAGGATCTCGGCGAGGTGCGCGGTGCGAACGGGGGTGCGCTGGCGATGGAGCGCGCCATAGAGGTGCATGAGGCAGGAGTTGTCGACGGCGGTGCAGACCTCGGCGCCGGTGTCCAGAATGCTGCGGGTTTTGTCGGCGAGCATCGCCGAGGAGACGTCAGCGTTTTTGATGGTGAAGGTGCCGCCGAAGCCGCAGCACTGGTCGAGGCCCTGGAGATCGCAGAGGGTGAGGCCGCGGACGCGGCGCAGGAGGCGGATGGGGATGTCGCCGAGGCGCAGGCTGCGCAGCGAGTGGCAACTGGCGTGGTAGGTGACGCGATGGGGGAAGGTGGCGCCAACGTCTTCGACGCCGAGATGGTTGACGAGCAGCTCGGAGAACTCGAAGACGCGCGGGAGCAGAGCTTCGACGTCGGCAATGAAGCCGGGGTCGCCGGATTCGCGCGCGGCCTTGGGGTAGTGGTCGCGGATCATGGCGACGCACGACGAAGAGGGAATGCAGATGGTGTCGGCGTCGCGAAAGGTGGAGACGAAGTGGCGGATGATGGGGACGGCTTCGCGCAGATAGCCGGTGTTCCAGTGCATCTGGCCGCAGCAGGTCTGGGCGGGATTGAAGTCGATGGAGTGGCCGAGGCGCTCAAGAACGCGCACCACGGCCTTGCCGGTCGAGGGAAAGAGCGCGTCGTTGTAGCACGTGATGAAGAGCGAGATGCGCAAGGCGGAAAGCCCCTCGATGAATGCCGGCAATGAGCGGGCGGGTCAGACCTCCGCGGCGAGGTTGATCCCGGCGCGAGGCTTGCCCATGCGGTGCCCCACATAAGAATAGAACGCGATGACGATGTAGCAGCCGAGCGGGATTAGATAAGACAGGGCGATGCTGTGGGTGAGCTGAGAGACCCATCCCATAACGGGCGTGAGCACGCCGCCGCCGACGATGGACATGACGATGAAGGAGCCGGCGATTTTGGTGTTGGGCCCGAGGCCTTCGATGCCGAGAGCGAAGATGGTGGGATACATGACGGACATGAAGAAGCTGGTGAGGAAGATGGAGCCTATGCCGATCCAGCCGGGAAAGAGCACGCCGACAGCAACGAGGCCAACGTTGATGACGGCGTAGAGGCCCATAAGGCGGTCGGGGCGCGCGCGGCGCATGATTTCCGTTGAGCTGAAGCGGCCCAGACCGAAGGCGAAGAGGGTGCCGGTGAGGATGTAGCCGGCGGTCTTCTCGGGCTGGTGGGCGGTTTCCTGAATGTACTGGATGAAGTAGCTCCAGGTGCAGACCTGAGCGCCGACGTACATGAACTGGGCGAGGACTGCGAACAGGAAATTGGGCTGACGGAGGAGCTCGATGATGTGTCCGTGTCCGCCGGCTTCGCCTTCATGCTCGCTTTCGATGCGAGGGAATTTCGTGATGGCAATGAGAAAGGCCCAGAGGAGCACCACGGTCCCGATGACGAGGTAGGGCGTGACGACACGCATGGTTTCGTGGCGCAGATAGGCGCGGTACGTGCCGGCCAGCTTCATGGCAGAAACCTGCGCTGGCTTGAGCTCGATTCCGGAAAAAATGAAGACGGTGCCGATCAGGACGCCGGAGATGGCGCCGAGGGGATTGAAGGCCTGGGCGAAATTGAGGCGGCGGGCAGCGCTGGCCGGGTCGCCCATCTGCGCGACGTACGGGTTGGAGGCGGTCTCAAGAAACGAGAGACCGGCAGCGATAACGAAGAGCGCGGCGAGGAAAAACCAGTACCGGTCGACGACCGCGGCGGGCCAGAAGAGGATGGCTCCAGCGCCGAAGAGGAGCAGGCCGGCGACGAATCCAAATTTGTAACCGTATTTGCGCATGAGCAGCGCGGCGGGAATGGCGAGGACAAAATAGCCGAGGTAGAAGGCGGACTGGACGAGTCCGGCCCTGAAGCGGTTGATGGCAAACGATGTCATGAACTGGCGGATCAGGACATCGTTCAGGTTGTTGGGCATGCCCCAGAAGAAAAAGAGGGCGGTGACCAGAAAGAACTGCAGCCCCATGCCGGCGGGAATCATTTTGTGCGGCGCATCGGAGGACGTCTGCGATGCTGCCGGACCGGAAACGAACATGCGCGATGGCCCTCCGATGATCTTGTAACTATTCCTGCTGCATATTCCTTACGACCAGGGTGTGACGCCGCAGAGATGGACGTGAATGCCCATGGCGGCCAGCATCGCAGCTTTGGCAGCGAGCGCCTTCTCGGCGATTTCCGGCGATGGAGCGTAGGCGACGTTCAGATGATTGGCGTGATGGCGCGCCATGAACTGATCGCGGGTGATGCCGTGCAGGCAGGCATGCATGATGGGCCACTGATACGTCACGGAGCGCAGACGCCGCTCGGTTTCCTGATCCGGAAGGGAGATGACGGTAGCGAGACCGAGGTCGGCGTGGAGTTTGCCGCCCTCGACGAAGACGCGGCTCCAGATGATGGAGCCCGGCTTGCAGACGCCCTTGAGGGTGCCGCCGCCGAGCCGGAAATACATGGGCGGCTGGCGCTCGCTGACCGCTTTCTTGTAGCCGTGGGCGAAGTGCGAGGCGGGCGCGGCGCCGGAGATCTGGAAGACCCAGACGAAGTCGTCGATGCCGTCGCCCTTGTAGTGTTCGCCCCAGCGAACGTCGTGGAGCGTGGTGGCAGGATCGAGATGCATGGCGGTCCAGACGCGGTTGGTGACGACTGCGTCGAGCCCGGCGCATTCGTCCACTTCGTTGAAGTGGGGCAACGGGCGGCCTGCGTAAAGCTCCTTGCCGTTCTTATCGAAGGCGGGCGGGCGCTCGACGTTGTTCAGCAGGCCCTCGACGAGGTCCGAGGCCGGGGCCATGTCCTTGAGGCCCTGCTGGTATTGAATGCCGATGGCGTCGCAGCCGAAGTCGGCAGCGATGCGCAGGGCGGCGATGTACATGCGGCACTGATCGAGGATCTGGCGGTCGGTGAGGTCGGTTTCCTCATTGGGGCCGGTGCGGAAGGTGAGGCCGGCAGTGTCCAGCCAGGAACGAACCTTCTGCGCCTCGTCGTCGGAGACTTCACGCATCGCGGCGACCAGGGCGGACTGGCTGAGGCGCTCCTTGTAGAGGCCGGTGGGGTTGAGGAGCGGGTCTTCGATGATGGCGTTGTACATGCCCATGCAGCCCTCGTCGAAGACGCCGAGAATAGCTTTGCGGGACTGCAGCTCGCGTGCGAGCGCCTTGCCCAGCGCGGCTTCCTGTCTGGGAAGGCTCGACAGCCTGAGATCGTGAACGTGGCTGGAATCGTGGACGATGCGGTGATCTTTGAGCCACTGGCGCAGGCCGTTGTGGAAGAAGGAGTCGTCGAAGTCGCGGCTCCAGATGGTGCTGAACTTGACGCCGGATTTGTAAAGGCAGCCGTTGAGATTGAGCATGCCGACCAGGCCGGGCCACTGTCCTGACCAGTTGGCGACGGTGAGGATGGGACCGCGATGGCTCTGCAGGCCGGCGAGGACGTTGTGGCTGTACTGCCAGACGGCTTCGGCGATGACCAGGGGCGCGTTCCTGTCGATGGCCTCGAAGACATCCATCCCCATGCGCTGGCTGTAGATGAAGCCATGCTTCAGGTTCTCCATATAAGGATGGGCGCGGCGGAGCGTGACGCCCTGGGAGCGGAAGGCCTCAACGAGCTTTTTCTCCACCTCGGCCTGCGCGGGCCAGCACACCTGATTGGCGGACTGGCGGAGGTCGCCGCTGGCGATGAGGAGGGCTTCGCCGGCAGGAAGCTCTTCGGCATTTTTGAGAGCGGGCAAGGTGTAGGACGACATGGTTCCTCCTTCATGAGTAACCGGCGCGCAACCGGAGCGCCGGGCAATGCTAATCCACTTCCAGCTGCCGAAAGCGGGCCCAGGCGTCTTCCCAGGCGTCGCCTCGATGGGGCTGCCAGGTTGTGCGCTCGATGGAGGCCGCAATGGCGGCGCGCCCCGACGCAATGTCCGAAATATGTCCTGTAGCGATGGCCTGCAGCATGCCACTGCCCAGGGCGGAAGCTTCGACAGGTCCGGCGACGACGGTGAGGCCGGTGCAGTCGGCGATGAGCTGGCAGAGGAGGCCGTTCTGCCCGCCGCCGCCGACGATGCGCAGGGTTTCCAGCGTGCGGCCGGTGAGCTGAGCGAGAGACTCGACACAGGAACGGTATTTGAGAGCAAGGCTTTCGAAGGCACAGCGCGCGACTTCGCCGACAGATTCGGGGACGTATTGGCGCGTCCGGCTGCAGCAGTGGCGGATAGCGGCGGGCATGTCTGCGGCGGCCTGGAGGTACGGATCGTTGGGATCGAAAAAGGAGCGGAGGGCAGGCGCTTCGCGCGCGGCGCTGACGAGATCGTCCCAGCGCAGCGCGGGGCCGTGGAGCTTCCAGTGGCGGAGACACTCCTGGAGGATCCAAAGGCCGGTGAGGTTGCGAAGCAGAAGGATGCCGCCGCCGGCGCCGCCCTCGTTGGTGAAGCGGAGTCTGCGGGCCTCGGGCGAGGTGTTCGGCACGGAGACTTCGACGCCGATCAGGCTCCACGTGCCGCAGCTGAGGAAGACGCTGCTCTCGTCCATATCGGGGATGGAGGCAACGGCGGAGGCGGTATCGTGGGAGGCCGCGGCGATGGCCGGCACATCGCCCGAGAAGCCACATTCCTCGAGCACGCGCGAGCGCACCGGGGCGACCGCGGTTGCCGGCGCAACGACGGGAGGCAGGAGCGACGGGGAGATGCCAACGCGCTCCAGCAGCGACACTGCCCAGGCGGACCGCCGCAGCGAGTACATCTGCGAGGTGGTGGCTTCGGTGTATTCGGCGCACTGCTCCCCGCAGAGGAAATACAGGAAGAGATCCGGGATCATGACCAGCCGGCGGGCCGCCTCGAGCTGGGGGTCGCGGCTGCGCACCATGCTGTAGAGCTGGAACAGGGTGTTGATCTCCATGGTCTGGACGCCGGTCTCGGCGAACCACTCCTCTTCGGGGACGAGTTGAAAGAGGTGCGGGGCGATGCCGCAGGTTCGGCGGTCGCGATAGTGGAAGGGATTGCCGACGAGGCGGCCGTGGGCGTCGAGGAGGGCAAAGTCGACGCCCCAGGCATCGATGGCGATGCCATCCGGAGCTTCGCCGTAAGCGGCGCGGAATTCCATGAGGCTGTCGAGCAGGTGCTGCCACAGCCCGAGGGCGTCCCAGTAGAGATCGCAGCCAACGGCGACGCCGCCGTTGGGGAAGCGGTGCAGCTCGTCAAGCTGGAAGCGCTCACCGCTCCAGCTCGAAACCATCGCACGGCCACTGGATGCGCCGAGATCGACGGCCAGAA
The DNA here is from genome assembly GCA_035505395.1 of Acidobacteriaceae bacterium. Taxonomy (GTDB): domain Bacteria; phylum Acidobacteriota; class Terriglobia; order Terriglobales; family Acidobacteriaceae; genus Palsa-343. The sequence continues at coordinate 3,002 of DATJQW010000007.1, read as the reverse complement.
AGCGCGCAGGAGAGGTCATGCCTTCTCGAAAAAGCGAAGGATGTTATTGGTGAGGGAGGCGACGAGAGAATCGATCTCGTCATCGCTGAGGGATCGCCGGCGGCGGAGCGCGCCGCCGGCCGCAACCGGGGATTCATCGACGGGCAGACGTGCGTCGGGGAGACTGAGATCGATGCGTTTCTTAAAGGCGAGCAGGTCTTCGATCTTGTCGGGAGGGATTTCGGTCAGGTCCGGCCGGAGCTGACGGGCAATCATCACCGTCTTGCAGTAGGTGTCGATCACCTCGGTGTACCACTCGGCGTGAGTAACGGTGTCGGCCCAGCAGACGATGCCGTGGTGGGAGAGCAGGATGGTGTTGTGCCGGCGCACCCAGGGCAGAACCGTCCTGGCGAAGGCCGTGGTGCCGGGGGTTTCGTACGGAGCGATGACCACGGGACCAATGAAGACTTCCTGCTCGGGCAGCAGATTGCCCTGAGGGACGACATCGGCAATGGCGTGCGCCGTGGCGTAGGGCGGATGGCAGTGGATGACGGCTTTGGCCTGCGGGACAGCCTTGTAAATTTCGAGATGCAGGCGGATTTCGCTGGTTTGGGCACGATTCCCGCAGATCTGGCAATTCTCGAGGTCCACCAGGGAGATATCGTCGATGTGGAGATCGCCCTTGCTGACCAGGGTGGGGGTACAGAGAATGTAATCGCGCGAGATGCGGGCGGAGATGTTGCCGCCATTGCCGTCGACGTACTGCCGCTCCCAGAGCTTGCGGCCTGCGCGGATGATTTCCTCTTTAATGGCGCGGGCGCGCGACGAGTGGAACAGATCCGTGGGAGATTCGGAAGCGGGAGCTGGCGGTTCAGTGACCGCGAGGCACTGTTCGACAGCAGCGCGAACGATCTCCGAAATCAGGGCGGAGTTGAGGTTTCTCCCGGAGTCGATCTTGGAATCGTCTGCCATCGTTACTCCAACATTATTCATAAAGGCCCATAATGATTCAATTTGAATTACTGAGATGAAGCATACTATGATTGCCGTCTATGAGACAAGCGGAACGAATCTTGAGGCTTCAGGAGCTGTTTTCGCAGCAGGAGTTTGTGAATTTCGAAGACCTGTGCCGCACGTTTTCCGCTTCAAAATCGAGCATTCGCCGTGACCTGATGGAACTGGAACGCAAAAATGTTCTGCGAAGAGTGCACGGCGGGGCGATCTCATTGCAAACTCGCGACGAAGTGATGGATTTCAAGCGGCTCTCGGGGAGCGCTCAGGATGAGAAGGCGCGCATCGGGGCGCTGGCTGCCGGGCTGGTGGAAGACGGGCAGACGGTGATCCTGGGCGGAGGGTCGACGGTCGCGGAGGTGGCGCGGCGGCTGGGAGAGAAATCGCTGCAGATTGTCACGAACTCCATTCCGGTTGCGCAGATCTTCTGGGACAGCAAGATGGTCGAGGTCACGATTACGGGAGGTTATCTTTATCCCCGGCTGGGCGTGCAGCTGGGGCCGATCTGCGAGCACATGCTGCACGGGGTGTCGGCGGACTTGCTGATCATGGGAATCCGCGGTATCACGTCGGCGGGGATCAGCGACACGAACAGTCTGATCGTGGAATCGATACGAGCGATGATCCGCGCGGCGCGCAAAGTGGTGATCGTGGCGGATCACACGAAGTTCGGGCGCGACGCGATGATCCACGTGGCTCCGCTGTCGGAGATCGACCAGGTGGTGAGCGACACCGAGCTGGCTCCTGAGTATCAGGAGATGCTGAAGAAGCATGACGTTACCTGCTCGCTTGCCTGACAAACCAGATTGAGCCGATACCACGGGCGCCCTGACTAAGAAGCTTACTCCACGGTTATGCTGTCAGGCGTGCAAAAACGGCCTGCCCGAAGTATCGGGAGTCACGGCGGCCAGCGTTTCGCCAGTGGTGGAAACGGCGGAAATGGCGCATGAGGCTCCTTCTGATACCAGTAGGCGACGGACGCGATGTTATCGCCCAGAAGTTGGTATTTGCCGGTGGGATACCAACCCAGATCCTGGATCGTGACCCTGAGGTCGTGACGGAAACTGATGGGATCCATGATGTGCCAGCGGCAGAGGCTGTGCTGGGGTGGCCCTCCGCCGGGATCGGGGTTCTTTGGCTCATCCAGGAATGAACGAGACTGCGGAGGGCCAGCCGGCAAAGTCCCGGTTGCGTTTTCAGCAACCAGCAACGTACGATGCTGAGGTTGTCGCCGGGGGTAGCAAAAGAATTCATTCTGGTCCGCAATCCTTCACTGCAGCGACGGCGTGAGTTCGGCGTGAGTTCTTTGCCAAGCACCGGCTCGGCGAGAGGTGACCCGTGAGTGAAAGCAAGCTGCCGCGCCGTACCTTTCTGAAGCAGGCTGCCGGAGCCATCGGTGCGGCTACGCAGGCGAGGGGGTGGCAACTCGGCGACGCAGGAACGCCGACGAGAGCGGCGGCGGATTCGCGCGAGGCGCCGGAATTGAGCTCGGCTGGTGGAATCACGTATCCGCGCATGTTTCGCGGGGCGCAGCTCAAGATGATCTCCTTCCCCATGGGCGGCGTGGCAGCCGGAAGTCTGGGGTTGGGAGGGCGCGGGCAATTGCGCGACTGGGAGATCTTCAACCGGCCAAACCAGGGATTCTCGCCGACGTATGCGTTCCCCGCAATCTGGGTACAGGCGGGCAGCGCCGCGCCGGTGGCGCATGTGCTGGAGTCGCGGATTCTGCCTCCTTACCAGGGGGAAGACGGACTGGGATGGCAGAATGCGCCTGGCCTGAGCCGGCTGAAAGCAGCAACGTTCACCGGCGAATATCCGTTGGCGCATATCGATTTCGAGGACCCGACTCTACCGGTGCAGGTAAGCCTCGATGCATTTTCGCCGTTCATTCCGCACGATCCGGACGATTCAGGACTGCCGGTGGCGATCCTGCGCTATCGCGTGCACAACCCTGGGCTGGCGACGGCAAAAGTGGGGATCGCGTTCTCCATCGACAACCCGGTGCAAAACGG
>DATJQW010000006.1:0-17520 GCA_035505395.1 Acidobacteriaceae bacterium | reverse complement strand
TGTGATGAGTCTCCGGATTTTGCGCATCGTCGCTGTGTCGTCATTCATGCTGGCCCCCGGGATTGCACCGGCACAGAGTCTGCCGCTCGCCCCGCAGCAGGGGGCGACTGCGCCGGCCGACCTGGCGTCGCGGACGAAGGCGCTGAACGATCTGTTCGACGAGATCTGGCAGGACCGGCTGAGCCACGCGCCGGAATTTGCGTCGGCGATCGGCGACAAGCAGTGGAACGACCAGCTGACGGACTATTCGGTGGCCACGTACAACGACGAGATTGCGGGGGACGGGGATTATCTGGCGCGGCTGGCGGCGATCGACCCGACGGGGATGCCGGACGAGGAAGTGCTGAGCAAGGACCTGATGGTGCGACAGCTGATCGCAGCGCAGGAGGAATCGCAGTTCAAGCCGTGGGAGATGCCGGTGAATCAGGTGAAAGGCCTGCCGATTGAGCTGCCGCGGCTCGCGGAGCGGCTGAGCTTTACCAGCGCGAAGGATTACGACGATTACACGGCGCGGCTGAACAAGGCGCCGGCGGCGTTCCGGCAGATCACGGACAACATGATGCTGGGCGTCGAGGATCAGCGTGTACCGCCGAAGGCGATCGTGCAGGACGTGCTGGACCAGGTGAATGCGCTGCTGAAGCTGAGGCCGGAGGACAGCCCGTTCGCGCAGCCGCTCGGGAAGATTCCGGCGACCATTGCGGCGGCGGATCAGGCGCAGATTCGCAGCGAAGTGCTGGCAGCGATCAGGACGCAGGTGTATCCGGCGTACCAGCGATTTGCGAAGTTCGTGCAGGCGGTGTATCTGCCAGCGGGCCGAAGCGATGCAGGCGTGTGGTCTCTGCGGGACGGCGACGCGTACTACAGCTTCCTGGTGAAGCAGAGCACGACAATGGACCTGACGCCGCAGGAGATTCACGAGATCGGAGCGGTGGAAGTGGCGAGGGATGAGGCAGCGGAGCTGACGATTGCGAAGCAGCTTGGGTACACGACGGTGGCTGCGCTGCGTGCGGCGATCGATGGCAATCCGCGGCTGCACGCGACGAGCGCCGACGCGCTGGTCAGCCTCTACCGAACGGACCTGGACAAGATGCGGCAGAAGTTGCCGGAGCTCTTTACGAGGCTGCCGCAGGCGCCGCTGGCAGTAGAGGCGATGCCGGAGAACCTGGAACAGGGCCTGGGGCCGGCGTTTTACGAGGAAAGAACGCCGGACGGCTCGCGGCCGGGGACGCTCCTGGTAAACACGGATGACTGGCAGCACCGCTCACTGGCCGGGGTGGAGGCGAGCGCGTACGACGAGGGGGAACCGGGGCATCGTCTGCAGATTTCGATCGCGCAGGAACTGACGGGAGCGCCGGCATTCCGGAAGTATGAGAGCTACACAGCGTACACCGAGGGGTGGGGGCTGTATGCGGACCAGCTGGGCAAGGATGCGGGCTTCTTTCAGGATCCGTATTCGGACTTCGGGCGGCTGGAGGCCGATGAGCTGAGCGCCATCGAACTGGTGGCCGACACGGGCGTGCACAGCGAAAGCTGGACGCGGCAGCAGATGGTGGATTACTTCCACGCACACTCCGGGCTGAACGATGCGACGGTGAACGCCGAGGTGGACCGGATCATCGCCTGCCCGGCTGATGCGCTGGGGGCGAAACTCGGCGAGCTGAAGATCATGGAACTGCGGCGGCGGGCGCAGGCGGCGCTGGGGGTGAAGTTCGATCTGCGGGCCTTTGACGATGAGATTGTCGATTCGGGTGCACTGCCACTGGACGTGCTGGACGCGCGGGTGACGGCGTGGATTGGGGCGCAGCAGGCGGCGAAGTAAGCGGGCAGCTTGCGTGGGCATGCAGGGCGGGTGAAACTGGTGTTGCTCCCGTTTCCCGGTTCCGTTTGTCCCACGCGGGGTCAAGCCAATCAATCCTCGGAAGGATACTCCCCATGAAGCTGGCCGATCGTTTCGTCGACCTTGCCACCCGTCCTGTACCCCTGCGCACACTTTTTTTCAGAAAGCTGCTGCAGCGATTCCCGATCGGGTCGTGGGAGGCGCGGGTTCGCGCCGGAGCGGTGCAGCGGCCGCACTACGCAATTTGCCTGCGGAATGCCGCATGGCTGGCGCAAAGGCTGGGATACCGGGCGATCACCGTAGTGGAGTTCGGCGTGGCCGGCGGCAGCGGCCTCGTGTGCCTGTGCGATTATGCGGCCGAAGTGCGGCGCGCGTTTGGCGTCGAACTGCGAGTGGTTGGATTCGATTCCGGCGAAGGTTTGCCGGAGACGCACGACCTGCGGGACGTGCATTACATGTGGCCCGCAGGATCGTTTGAGATGGACAGCGGAGCGCTGAAAGCGCGCCTGAAGGGGCGGGCAGAGCTGGTGCTGGGCAACGTGGCGGACACGGTGCCGCGCTGGCAACCCGCGGCCGACGCCCCGCTGGGCGCGGTGATGTTCGATCTGGATCTCTACTCGTCGACGCGCGATGCGCTCCAGGTGCTGACGAAGGAGAACGTGCTGCCGAGGGTCTGGTGTTACTTCGACGATATGACTGGATCGCAGGAGACGGCGCTGACGGACTTTATCGGAGAGTCGGCGGCGATCCGGGAGTTCAACGACGATCCGGCACGGCGGACGATGCGCGACAACCTCGCGCGCGCGCGGGTGTTCAAGTCGGCAGCGCCGGAATCGTGGCACGAGAGAATCTATCTGTATCACCGGCTCCTGCACCCGCAGTACGACCTCTGCCTCTCGGCGGAGAAGCACCAGCTGGAACTGGCGGCGTCGTAAGGGGGCGAAGTTCCGCCGTGCGGATGCGCAGGATGACGGAACCCACGGGCTGATCCCTTATCCTGAAACCAACATGGCCGATACCAACGATCTCTCGAATCTTCGCGTCGCCGTCCTGGGCGCAGGCAAAATGGGCGGCATCCTGCTGCAGGCGTTCCTGAAACAGCAGATCCTTTCGCCCGACCGGCTGCTGGCGACGGTCGCACACAGCGAGCGCGCCGCGGTGTTGTCGGCGCAGTGGGGCATCGACGTTTCCACGGACAACCTGGCCGCTGCGGCGAAGGCCGACGTGATCCTGTTGGGAGTGAAGCCGTTCCAGGTGCCCGCGCTGGTGGAGGATATCCGCGGGGCGCTGACGCCGGAGAAGCTGCTGATCTCGTTCGCGGCGTCGGTGCGGACGGAGGCCATCGAACGGGCGGCGGTGGAGGAGGTGCCGGTGGTGCGGGCGATGCCGAATACACCGTCGATGCTGGGAGCGGGGATCTCCGCGCTGTGCCGCGGGCGCTACGTGCAGCCGGAGCACATGAGGCTGGCGGAAAGCCTGTTTGCGGCGGTCGGCCGGACGGTGATCGTGGACGAGAAGCACATGGACGCGGTGACCGGCCTGAGCGCGAGCGGACCGGCTTTCATTTACATCATTCTGGAATCGCTGGCGGAGGCTGGCGTGAAGGTAGGGCTGCCGCGGGATATCGCTACCCTGCTGGCGGCGCAGACGACCTTTGGGGCGGCGAGGATGGTGCTGGAGACGGGATACCACCCCGCACTGCTGAAAGACGCAGTGACGACCCCCGCCGGTTGCACGATCGACGGAATTCTTGAGCTGGAAGAAGGCGGATTGCGCGTAACGCTCATCAAAGCAGTCATGCGCGCCGCAGAGCGCGCCAGGGAGCTGGCGGCCGGATAGGGTTGGGCGATCCGGGCCGCGGCCGGGGACCGTCCCATGACTGCTTCGCGCTCCGCGGTTTCGCGTGCGCAATCCGATTCGGCCAGCATTGATTCGCCGGTTTCTGCCCAGCCAATGGCGGCGACGTCCGCCGGTCCTGTTCCACTCATCTCCGCCGAGCCGTTTGCGGCGCTTGCCGCCGAGCCGCGCGGCAAGCTGCTCGAGTTCCCTGCCCGACCGGTGCCAGCTGCGGTGCCGGGCATCCACGCTCTGCTGCTGGGTGAATTCCTGCTGCTGTTCGCCATTTTGCCGATGGCGGTGTTCTTCCATGCGGCTGTGGGGCTGGACCCGCTGCAGCCGCTGTGGCTGGCTACCGGCGTCTGCCTGGTGCTGCTGCTGGCCGATCCGACGTTCGATCGCCGCCAACTGTGGAACGGGGCTCCCCTGGGCGGGCAGCTCCCGCAGATCCTGGGGCTCTTTGCCGCAGGGGCGGTGGCGATTACCGCGCTGGTGCATGAATACGCTCCGCAGCTGCTTTTCAGCCTGCCGCGCCATCATCCGCAGGCCTGGGCGCTGGTGATCCTCAGCTATCCGTTCGTCTCGGTGATTCCGCAGACGCTGGTGTATCGCGTATTCCTGTTTCACCGTTATCGGGCGCTGCTGCCGTCGAATCCGCGAACGCAATCGGCGGCGCTGATCCTGCTGAGCGCCTCGGCGTTTGCCTTTTCGCACATTGTGTTTCACAACTGGATCGCGGTTGCGCTGACGGTTCCGGGTGGAGTCCTGTTCGCGGTCCGGTACAACAACACGCGCTCGCTGTGCGTTTCGCTGGTGGAGCACGCGCTGTACGGGTGCTTCCTGTTCACGATCGGGCTGGGCGTGTATTTCGGGCTGCGGTGAGTCCAGCTAAAAGCGGAAAAACAGATCAAGGTTGACGGTGCGGTTCGCAGAACCGCTGCCGAAGGTGGTGGCGAGTGCGGTCGATTTGCCGAAGAGCGGCGAGCCGAGCACGCCGACCGGGGGCGCGAGATTCACGCGGTTCAGGATGTTCTGCGACTCAACGCCGAAGCCCATGGTGTATTTGCGCTCAGGCGGATGTTTCTTCGCGTCGCCCGCGGCGAGCTTGGCGGCTCCCGGCGGCGCGGGCGGCTGAGGAAGCGGCGGCCCGAAATTGAATTGCTTGTTGAGGCGCATGTTCAGGAGAAATGTTGAGGGGCCCTTGCCGAAGTTGATGGGAATGGTCGTCTGGCCGGGGATGGGATCGGTGTCGAAGACACCCCACTGGGTGTGGACGACGCTGGGACGGGAGAAATCGGTGGCGAAAGTGGGGCGGTCGTTGAACTGGGTGTCGCCGTTGAGATCCTGGCCGACGACGATGTTGAACGGCGCGCTGGAGGAGAAGATCAGGAAGGGGCTGGCAGAGATGCCACGCCAGATCGTCCAGAACGCGCCGAAGTAGAGGCGATTGCGGATGTCGTTCGCGGAGCGTCCCCAGTCCTGATGGAGATCGTAACCGTTGGAGGGAAAGCTGCCGATGCCATCGGTATCCGCTTCGGCTTTGCCGAGCATGTAATTGCCGAAGATGCCGAAGTTTTTGCCGTGCATGCTGGTGTTAACGACCAGGCGGTTGCGGACAGAGTCGCCCTCGGACTCATATTCGTAGATGTTCTGGTCGGTGCCGAGGGGGCGCACGCCGCTGGTGGGGTCGGCGGGATTGTAGGTTCCGGGGAGCGGCGCGTTGATGTTGCGGGTGAGGTAGAGGTGGTCGCCGCGCAGGAGCTGATAGTTGACGGAAACGGTTCCGATTTTGCCGAGGGGGCGGTCGCCGCCGATGGAAGAAACCATGATGTAGGGCGCATGGAGGGTGGGGCCGATGCGGAAGGTGGTAGGCGCAGCCGTGGAAGCCCCGGAGCACGCGCCGGGATCGCTGGAGCAGACGGCGGGATAAAACTGGGGGTCGTTGACGACGAGGGCCTGCTCAAGGATGCCGTTCTGGCGGTCAGCCTCAAGGACGTTGGTGGAGGCGAAACGCTGGTAGAAGAGGCCGAAACCGGCGCGGAGCACCGCGCGGGGCGGCTTGTTTTTGCCGCCGGGAATTGCCCAGGAGGCGCCGAAGCGTGGGGCGTAGTCGGCGTGGTCGGGAATCTGCGTCTGGGTCTCAAAGCGGAGACCGTAGCTGAGGGTGACGTTGGGCCTGGCCTTGTAGTTGTCCTCGGCGTAGAGCCCGGCGTCGAAAACGGAGACCACGATGGAGGGTGTGCCGGTGGTCTGGCTGAAGAGGCTGGGGCCGCCGCCGGCGGCGAAGATCTGCGCGGGCGTCCATCCCTGGGCGATGCCCTGCTCGGTGATCTGGTACGCGTTGAGCGTGGCGAAGGTGTACTGGCCGTTGAAGTCGGCGGTGGAGACATTGGCATCGCGCACATCGCGGAGGCGAGCGCCGAAGTCGATGGTGTGTCGGCGGTGAGTGGTTTGAACGTAATCCTGCAGCTCGTAGTGGTCCTGGTTGTCGTTGTTTACGCCCAGGTTGCTGCCGCCTCCGGTGAAGCCGCCCTGGACGACGATGGTGGGACCGCCGGTCTGCGGCGACTGGCGGTTGCGGTCGCGAATGTACTGGAAGCGGGTTTCGTTCAGGATTTTCGCGCCATAAGTCTGGCTGTCGCTGAACTGAAGGACCTGCTCGGTGTCGTGGCTGTTATAGGCCTGCGAGGCGAGCGCGAACTGGCCGACACCGGCGTTGGTCTGATTCTGTTCGACCAGGTGGTAGGTCACGGTGAGGGTCTGGATCTTTCCCGCCTGGAGATCGTAGCGCGTGGAAAAGTCGGTATAGCTGGAGTTGTTGGGGTAGGTATCGGAGAACGGGATTTGGTCGAGCGAGGAATTCAGCACAAAGGCGTTCACGATGGAATCGTCGGAGGAGCCCTCGCGCCAGAGATCCGTGAACACCGAAGAGTGCTTCGTGACCGGGCCGTTGACATCGCCCTCCAGATCGAGCGAATGGTAGGGCGGCTGCACGGTGACAAAGGGGTTGCTGGTGTTGAAGGAGGAGTCGTTGCCCTGCGTCCAGAAATCGCCGTGCCACTTGTCGGCGCCGGGTTTGGTAAAGATCTCGACACGTCCCCAGCCTAGCTGGTCGTACTGGGCAGAGAAAGGGTTCTGGTTGATGCGGATCTCGCGGATCGCGGATTTGGGCGGGAGATGCCCGCTGGTGAAGCCGTCGACGTAGAATTGCGTGCCGGCATCAGGATCGGAACCGGCGATGGCCTGCAGTTCGCTCTGCATTTCGGTGGGATCGTCGGAGAGAGTGTCGAGATCCGAGCCCTTCAGCACGATGGCGTCGCCGTTTTTGTCGGGGCTGGAGTCGAGCTGATTGCTGTTGACGGTGACCTGCTGCTGCTGGACTTCGATGGACAAAGTGACGGTAAGACGCTGCACGCGACCGGCGATGACGGTGACGTGCTCGCGGCGTGCGGGACGAAAGCCGGAGGCACGGACCTCGAGCGAGTAGACGCCGGGCGCCAGACCTTTGAACGAAAAGTTACCCTGGCCGTCGGAGGTCGCGGTTGCGGGCGGGGCTCCGGCATGCGTGGCTGCTACGGTTGCGCCGGGAATGACGGCGCCGGTGGGATCGGCAACTGTTCCCGCGATGCTTCCGGTTGCGGAAGTGCCCTGCGCGGATTGCGCATAGCTGAAAAAGGCAGGGAAAAGGCCGAGAGCCAGAACAAGAAGACCACGGGCGAAACGGCAACCTGCAGACACTCTGGAGCTTTTCTCCTCGTTCGCAAATGTGGAGATTCAACGGTGCAGGTGAATACAGCTGAACTTACAGACACCTTATCAGGTGGTTTCGTGCCCTGCGCTCTGGAGCTGCATTTCTGCGTCTCAGGATATAGTGTGCCCCTTGAAGAGGTGAACCAATCACCGCTCCCTGCCGCTCCCACGCCGACATGCCAGGAGCCGGGCTGCTGGAGTCGCGGGGCTGGTCGCGCCGGCGTGAGGACGCGGTTGGGAATACAGAGATTCCTGAAACGCGTTAGCAGGTAGACGAACCGGAGCCGGATTTCGCTCCACAGGATTCGAAGAATTTTTGGGTGTGGACCTGCGGGAGCGAGCGTTGCGTCATCGGCGGAGGCCTGCATCAGGGACGAGGCCTCCGGGATTGCTCCATCTTCGACGGGTGAGAGAGCGATGACGCAGGCTACGCCGGCGGCCTGCGCCACAGGAGGATTACCCGGAGAAGCGGCAGAGCTCTGCGCAGACTGGATCAGCTCTGAGGCTGCTTTGCTCCCTGCTTCGCGCCGTGAGCGGCGCCTTCGGTGGTGTTTTTCGTTTTGCTGTAGGCCTTTTTCGTGCCTTTTTTGGTTGCGTGATATGCCTTCTTCGTTCCTTTCTTCACGCCGCGACCGGTGTCTTTCGCGGCATCTTTCGTGTCGCGCCCGGCGGCCTTCATGTCCTGACCGGCGGATTGCGCGACTGCGCGGGGAGTGAGAGAGACGGGAGCGAGCAGGAGCGCAGCAGCAAAGAGCGCGGTGATGCAGGGATTCTTGTGAGCCATGGGTAAGAGGATGTTGCGGGGCAGCGGGGAGTTGCGCCAGGAGGGCGAAAAATGAGCCGGGAGCGGGCTCAGAGCCAGCTCCGGGCACGGTCTGCAGGGCGATAGAATCGGAGTGCGGACCTTCTGTTGTGACCACCCCCGCCATTTCGACACAGGCACCGGCGGCGACGCGACCCAGCCGCGCGCTGCGAGGATTTGCGTGGGGGGTGCTGGCGTATAACGTCGCGGTGATCGTGTGGGGATCGGCGGTGCGCGCGACCGGCTCAGGCGGCGGCTGCGGCGAACACTGGCCGCTGTGCGACGGCACCCTGATCGTGCATCACCCGGCCATCGCCACGATGATCGAGCTCTCGCATCGGGTGACGAGCGGCATCGATCTGGTATGCGTGCTGGTGCTGTTCTTCTGGACATTCTGGGCGGTGCCGCGCCGGCATCTGGCGCGAGCCTTCGCGATTGCGGTGCTGGTGCTGACGTTCAACGAAGCACTGATCGGGGCGCTGCTGGTGGAGCTGGGGCTGGTTGCAAACAACGCGTCGCCGGCACGGGCGGTCTACCTGGGACTGCACCTGACGAACACGCTGCTGCTGCTGGGCGCGCTGGCGCTGACGGCGCATTTCCTGTCGCGGCAGGCGGGAACGATGCGCGGGAGCGTGACGATGCACGCACCGGGGCTGGCCATTACTGGGCTGGTCGCTGTGTTGATCGTCGGCGTCACCGGGTCGCTGGCGGCGCTCGGGGACACGCTGTATCCGGCACACAATCTCTTTCGCGCCATCGCGCAGGATTTTTCCGCAGGCAGCTCGTGGCTGCTGCGCATTCGCTGGCTGCATCCGGCGTTTGCGCTGATCGCAGGGGTCTTCATCCTGTGGCTCGTGGTGCGCTCGCTGCGCAGACCGTCTGATCGCGCGCTTGCTTTTGGTGTGGCGGCGCTGCTGTTGATCCAATACTGGCTGGGGGTTGCAGATCTCGCGCTGCTGACGCCGCTGTGGCTGCAGATGATGCATCTGCTGGTGGCGGATCTGCTGTGGATCGCGCTGGTGGTGCTGTGCGCGCGGAGTTGCCTGATGGCGAAGAGCACCGCGCGGAGCTAAGGAGGCGGATCGCCGCCAAGATAGAGGACGTGCAGCGAGCGCACCTGCGCGAGCAACTGCGCGATGGCGGGATTGGGAAAGCGCTGCGCGTAAGGCTGGAGCCAGGCGACATCGGCGGCGGTGAGGCGGTTACCCGGCGTGTCCTGCGGAAAGGCGGACTGCTGCGCGAACCAGGAATTGTCTTCGAGTCCCGCGACACAGCGGTCGACGAGCCGATGCAGGGCTCCGTGGCTTTCGGCGTAGAAATCCTGCCCATTGGCCTCGCCGAACTCGGCCATCGTGACCAGAGGCGCGGCGGCGAATAGGTGATAGTGGAGGGCGCGCCGGCCGCGCGCCATCTCCAGCGGCAGGCTGCCGTTGGCGGCGATCTGACGAACTCCGTCGCGGTAGGCGCCCAGGCCCCAGTCGTAGAGGGAGCGATCGTTGGCGGCGATGCCCGCGGACATGACGGCGAATCCGGCCCAGTAAAGATGGTTGTTTCGGCCGTCCTTCGTCTGCTTCGCACGGCGCGTGTCAAAGTAGCCCTGCGTGGAGCGGGCGACGCGCACCATCCAGGCTTCGATGCGGCTGCGCTGGGCGGGAGTTCCGGCAGCAGAACTGCGCACCTTGAGATAGGTGACAGCGAGCGCGCCGAGGATCCAGTTCTGGACATAATACGACTGGTTTGAGGCCATGCTGCCGGTGATGGCCTGCCGTGCGGATTCGGCATCGAGAGTGTCGAGAACGCAAGCTGCGGCAGCGGCGCTACCGGTTCGGCGATAGTCGTCGGCGGCCTTTTCAGCCTGATCGCTGACCTGGTTGAAAAGGCTCGCGGCCTGATCGTAGGCGCGGAGACGCGCCGGATCGGGGATGGACTTACGGCTGTCGGCGTAGTAATCGAAGGCAACGATGTCGCGCGGGAGCGCAATCGGAGCAGGACAGGCGTACGGCGCGGAAGTTGGGGCGACGGGATGCAGATCCCATGGCGACTGGAGCGGCGAGGAGGCGGCGAAGGCTGCACTGCCGGCGAGCAACGGGAACAGGGCGAACGTCGGGAGCTTCCTGGCGAGATCGATGAGCATCGGTGCTTATTGGTCGAGGGGCGGAGATGGCGTTGCGTAGTAGCCGGGGCGATAGCGCAGGATGTATTCGGAGGCTCTGGCTCCTGCCGCGGGAGTCACTGAGACCTGGATGTGACGGAAATCGGATTCGCTGCGGCGGCGTACAGGGTAATAGCCGATAAGGTATTGGGTGCGCAGATCTTCGGAGACCTGGGCAAAGGCCTCGGTGAGGTCGCCGTACTGGGCGTAGTAGTATTTGCCGCCGGTTCCCTGAGAGAGGGTGATGAGCGCGTGCTCGCCGCCGGTATCGCGGCCGGCGTCAGCGATGATGGGCAGGTCGATGATGCTGTAGATCATGACTTCGCTGCGGATGGCCTGCTCGAGGGCCTCGGGATAGTCGGTGCCCTGCACGGTGTTGCCGCCGTCGGAGATGACCACGAGAACCTTGCGTCCGGAGCGCGGCGCGAGGCGCTGGGCGGCGAGCCAGATGGCGTTGTAGAGCGCGGTTGCCGGACCGGTGGAGAGGTGGCTTAGACCTGAATCAATCTCATGGACGTCGTTGGTGAAGGGGACCACCTCTTCCACGTCGGAATTGAAGTCGATGAGGTCGAGGCGATCGATGGGACGCAGGAGCGCGTGGATGAAGTCGCGCGCGGTGTGGGTTTCGATGTCGAGATCCTTGCGCACGCTGCCGCTGGTATCGATGGCGAGCACGATGGAGAGGGGCATGGAGGTGTCGCGCTCGAAGTAGGAGATTTTCTGGGGGACGCCGTCTTCGGCGAGGGCGAAATCGCTCTGCGTGAGGCCGCCGATGGGGCCGCCTTCGCGGTCGGTGACGTTGACGAAGACATTCACCAGGCGGACGTTGACGTGGTAACGCGGGGTGGTCTGCTGCGGCAGGGGCTCGTTCTGAGCCGGGATGCGGAAGGTCGGGACGGTGAGCGCAGCCAGGGCGAAGACAACCCAGGCGTGTCTCATGAGTGCACCGGGGTGGAAGCCGCGAGTCCGGGAGGAAATGGCTCGCCCTGCGCCCAAACCGCTCCATCCTCGAAGAATTCCTTTTTCCAGATGGGGACGGTTTGCTTGAGGGTGTCGATGAGCCAGCGGCAGGCGTCGAAGGCGGCCGCGCGATGCGCTGAGGCGACAGCGATGCAGACGCTGGTTTCACCGATTTCGAGGCGGCCGAGACGATGGACCAGGGCCACGTCGCGGATGGAGAACTTCTCGAACCCTTCGACGGCAAGCTGGTTCATGCGGGCGAGGGCCATCTCAGGATAGGCCTCATAAAAGAGGTATAGAGTGCGGCGGCCGCGGGTCTGGTTGCGAACCGTGCCTTCAAAAACAACCAAGGCGCCGTCGTCGCCGGAGCGGAGGGAGTTGGCGATGGCGGCGGCATCGATGGGGGCGGCACTGAGAACGACGCGGGCGTGTGAGGCTGCGGCGCCGGCGGATCCGCCGCTGACGGGAGGCAGCAGGGCAACTTCGTCGCCTTCGGCGAGGGGATGGGATGCGGGAACGTACTCGCGATTGACGGCGACGGCGATGGAGGACCAGAGGGCAGGGTCGGCGGAGACCTGCGCGCGGCAGGTGTCGAGAAGGTCGCGGACGGTCGAGCCGGCGGGGAGGTCGAGCGAGCCAGGCGCGCCGCCAGGAAGGTCGCGAAGGGTACCGAAAGCGAGAAGCGTTACGCGCATCCAGTGATCATTATGCCCGTCCATTGGACGGAGCAGCGGGAGGAAAGGTGTCGCGACGGCCTGGGCGCGATGCGAGACAATGGGAGTGCGATGGAATTCTGCGATCTGAAGGCGCAATACCGGCGACTGAAGCCTCGCATCGATGCACGCATCCAGGCGGTGCTGGAGCACGGACGGTTCATCCTGGGGCCCGAGGTACGGGAACTGGAAGAGAAGCTGGCGGCGCGGGTGGACGCACGGCACGCGATCGGTTGTGCCAGCGGAACGGACGCTCTGCTGCTGGCTCTGATGGCGCTGGGGGTGGGTCCGGACGACGAAGTGGTGACGACGCCGTTCACCTTCTTTGCGACCGGCGAGATGATTACGCTGCTGGGCGCGCGGCCGGTCTTTGCGGATGTCGAAGCGTCGAGTTATAACCTGGATCCGGCACGGCTGGAGAGCGCAATCACGGCGCGGACGAAGGCGATTCTGCCGGTGAGCCTGTACGGGCAGCCAGCGGAGATGGACGCGATCAATGCCATTGCGGACCGGCGTGGGGTGCCGGTGATTGAAGATGCGGCGCAAAGCTTCGGCGCGGAGTACAAAGGGCGGGCGTCGGGAAATCTGAGCACGATCGGCTGCACGAGCTTTTTCCCGTCGAAACCGCTGGGATGCTACGGGGACGGCGGCGCGTGCTTCACCAACGACGACGCGCTGGCCGAGGCGATGCTGGAACTGCGCAATCACGGACAGGCGGGACGGTACCTGCACACGCGGATCGGCATCAACGGACGCCTGGACACGCTGCAGGCGGCGGTGTTGCTGGCTAAGCTGGAGGTCTTCGACGAGGAGCTTGAGGCAAGGCAGGCGACGGCGCAACGGTATTCGGAATTGCTGCGCGGCTGCGTGCGGACCCCGGAGATTGCGGCGCAGCGCACCTGTGCATGGGCGCAGTACACGATCGAGGTGGAGGATCGCGAGGCGGTAGCAAAGGCCTTGCAGGATGCGGGGATCCCGACGGCGGTGCATTATCCCATGCCGCTGCACCTGCAGCCCGTTTACGCGGAGCTGGCGCGGGAGACGGGCTGGAAGCGCGGGTGCTTTCCCGCGGCGGAACGCGCGGCGGAGAGGGTGCTGAGCCTGCCGATGCATCCGTACATGACGGGCGAGCAGGTGGAGCGCGTAGCGGAGGCGGTAAAGGCCGCGGCAGGACGGCCGGTGGGAACGCGATGAACCTTCGCGGGTAACACAGCGACGAAGATTCAATTGACATGGAGGACGCCGCCAGGGAGAATGACGTCAATTGGCGTTACTCTGAAGGGCCGGCTCACATCTGAAAAGAGCAACGGCCGGCTGAGTGAACGCCGAGATGCCGCCTGTGATGCCCGAGCGAGGATCGAGCCCGTGCAAAGCCGCCGCAAGCAGCGCGGAGGGCAGGGTTTGGCAAAGCGGCGGGCGCAGACTGCGGCGCAGCCGAGATTTTCCACCACAACCAGGGTTGAAACGAGCAGGCGACTCCTGCCGGCGGAGCTATGCCGCGATGAGGAGCGAGGAGGGATCCACAAAAGAAGAAGCGCGATGAGAGCCACGGCTTGAGTCCGGCGCCACGCGCCGGGCCCACAACGGCACAGCACACAGCAACCGACAGGAGGTATGAAATGCAGGAAGAGCTTCAGATGCTGGATGAGTGGATCCCGGAACAGATGGAACCAGGTACGCTCTTTGTGCTGGAGAATGCGGCGGCGATGGGGGACGCGCGGAATCCTTTTGTGGCGGTGCTGGCGTGCCCGCGGTGCGGGGCGCTGGGGCTGATAACGCGGGCGCAGTTCGTGGGGCTGGAGTCGATGATCTGCGGCGGCGACAGTTGCTCGGCGGAATACTATCTGCACGAGGACGAGATCGAATATCGGAAGCCGCATTAAAGCGCGGTTCGAGAGGGAAAGAGGCGTGCCTGCCTGGCGGGCACGCCTTTTGTTTGCGCAGAGGAGAGCAAGGGCTGGACTACGATAGGGGAAGTGCCCGGATGGCGGAACTGGCAGACGCAGCGGACTTAAAATCCAGCCAAATAGTCAATAAATAGCTTTAAATCAGTGCGATAGCTATTTACTTTTCCCTACACATCTGCTACACAATTACACATGTGCACGGCATTCCTGAGGTGCGAAGGAGCTGCCATGTCCGAAGCGTTAGAAAGCCCCAAAACCGACCCCCAAGAAAGCTCTAAAACCGAATCCCAGAAAAGCCCCAAGGCCGAAATCCACAAAATCATGGGCGGCAAGGTTAACCTCTATCACCGCGACAGCGGTAATTGGCAATGCTCGACATTCCTCAATGGACGCAACTGGCGAGTCTCGACGCACGAAGACAGCCTGGCTCGCGCGAAGGACTTTGCCGAAGACTGGTATCTCGGTTTGCGCGGCAAGGCACACGCTGGGCTGCTTCAAAAAGAACCGCGGCGGCAAGGCAAGAAATTCAAAGAGGCGGCGGCCAAATTCCTCGAAGAGGCTCCCATCCTCACTCAGGGCCAGCGCGGCCCAACGTGGCTACGACAGTATGAGTTGAAGTTGAATGGTGTCATCCTTCCGTTCCTCGGCGAGAAGCATCTCGCCGAAGTCACGTCCAGCCTCATTCAGGATTACCGCGTTTGGCGTGCGCAGAACTGCAAGACGGGCCGTACCCCTGCAAGAAGCACGGTGCACAAAGAGATCATCTGCATCCGACAAGTGCTGAAAACGGCCAGACGACATGGCTGGATGGAGTACCTTCCCGACATGTCGGCGCCTTATAAAACCTCCGGCAAGATTAGGCACCGCGCGTGGTTCTCGCCCGAGGAGTACCAGAAGCTTTATGAAGCGACGCGCAAGCGCGCGAATAAGCCGAAGCAGGAGCGGTTCAAATGGGAATGCGAACAGCTGCATGACTATGTGCTGTTCGCCGTCAACACCGGACTCCGACCTGACGAGGCGTGGGGGTTGCAATTCCGCGATGTGACGATTGTCGAGGACGAAGCCACCGGCGAGACGATTCTTGAAATCGAGGTGAGAGGCAAGCGCGGCGTCGGCTATTGCAAGAGCATGCACGGGGCTGTCAAGCCGTTCGAACGCTTGAAGAGCCGCCCACGTCCTTTGCGGATTGATGAACCCGGAAGGGGAGGGACCAACGAGAAAACGAGGATGCCCGAGCCCACAGACCTGCTCTTCCCCAGGTGGCAACGCGAACTGTTCAATTCCGTTCTTGACGAGGAGAAACTGAAGGTCGACAGAGAAGGGCAACCGCGCACTGCCTACAGCCTCCGGCACACCTACATCTGCCTGCGCCTGATGGAAGGAGCGGACATCTACCAGATCGCTAAGAATTGCCGGACGTCAGTCGAAATGATCGAAAAATACTATGCGTCTCACATTAAAACCCGCCTCGACACTGCGGCCATCAATATCATGCGCAAGAAGAAGACAGCCCCGGCGCCTCGCAGCGCAGCGTGAGCCTTATACTTGAGGTGGCCACGCGGGCGTGGCGGAATCGGCAGACGCACCGGACTTAAGCGCAACTTGAGTGCTCGCCAGGAAACTGGCGATGCAGAACTGCTCAAATTCGGGGAACCCTGTCAGATGGCGATCCCGAGCCAAGCCCCCGACGGAGCACTCCGAACGGGGAAGGTGTAGAGACTAGACGGGCAGCACCTGTCGGCCAAACGGCCATGGTGAAGGTATAGTCCAGACCACGAACCTTCCGGAGCATCACTCGGATGCGGGCTTCGGCAGGGCGGCGAAAGCCGTAGTTGGTAAGAAAATCCGTTGGGGCGCAAGCCCTGTGAGGGTTCAAGTCCCTCCGCCCGCACCATTTTCACAGATCGCGCCGGAAAACAGCGGGACTCCGGGTCCCGCCCGGCGCCCGGGATGGAACCATCCCGCGGTGTTTTGCATTGCCGGTCTAGGGCCGCTTCGGCCCGCGTTCAGGCCGGCGATGCAGCGCTCTCCGGAGCGCCGGACTAGGGCCGCCTCGGCCCTGCTCAGGACGGTGCGATTGGATTTGCTCGAAAATGCGAACGTATCCTGATTCCCGTCCGCCAACGCCTTCTCTAAGCTGTGATTGGCGCTTTTCGTTCGGCAGCCAAATCGACATCTTTGGAAAGAAATATAGCTTGAAAGGGCGGTCCCGAAGTACAATCCTGCCATTCGAGGGAGCCTCGCATGGTATGTACTTCGACCAGAGGGCTTACTCTGTCGCAAGCAAAGGCCCTCCTTAAGCCGTTAATGCCTGGACGTTTAGAGGCGATTGCAGAGGTCTGCGAAGACGAAGACACGACAGCCCCGCTCTTCTATTTTGCTGAATATGAGTATGGCGATTTGGTCGTTAAGGAGGGCAAATTCGTTCCACCTTGTGGCACCCATACTTCATGCGCTGAATGCAGAGAACTGAGCCGTTATGCCTCCTACAGCCACATTCCGCTTGCCTTTGTCCAACGCAATGCTGTCGAAGTATTCGCCGGCGAGACGAGAGCGTCCAGGCAGGGCAAGACAGTTCCACTGCGGGTTTTGGCAGCCGGCGAGATGTTCGGCGTATTCGAAACTCTCGATTATTTGCTCGGCTCCAAGCTTGATCCTCCGTCGTACAGTGTGTCTGCAGGTGCGCGATCAGTTTGGGTGCTCGCCCCACTCGGAGATGTTCGACTTACTAAGCTAATTGGTGAAGAGACCGGCACCGATCTAGAGTGGGATCGCAACGAGTCGCATTGGTCGCTTATACAAGCGGCAACCAGGAACTCTGCAAAATGGAAAACATCGGTTGTCGTCTTCTCCGAAAGCTTCGTCAGATTGCTGAAGGAAAGTGAATCAGCAGCATCAGCATTTCGACAATTGCTTCTCGAAACTGGCTGGCAGCAGTCGGCGGCGCTCAGGCACACCGCCGGCAAGAATGCTTTTCTCCGAGCATGGTATCTTGATGGCCCGGCAAGAACTCTACCGATGCCACTTGGGGAACTTTATCAATTTGCGACAATCTGCCACTTGTTAAGCATCGCCGAAGGAGATTACCCGGCTTACCAATCAATCGGAGCTGGCGAGCATGTGCTGGGCCCTTTTGAGATCTTCGAAAAAATATTAGGGAATGCACTTTGCGCACTCAGGGCAAAGGTACCGCAAGCCTCTACTTACTATCCGGTTGTCTTGCAACCTGCGCATCTTAATGTCAACTGTCCGGCGGGCTACTATTCGTTCAGATGCCCTTCTCTCTTGGGATCAGTTGACCACAATGTGACTAACTATAGCGATACGATTGCTCCTATAGCAAAAACT
The DNA here is from genome assembly GCA_035505395.1 of Acidobacteriaceae bacterium. Lineage (GTDB taxonomy): Bacteria > Acidobacteriota > Terriglobia > Terriglobales > Acidobacteriaceae > Palsa-343. Next base: position 215 of record DATJQW010000006.1, on the reverse strand, counting down.
CTCCACAGCCTTTGTGAATCCAAGAGTGGCATTTCTATTGATCTTGAAAAAACTCTCTTCTTCGCTCAAGCAGGGTGAGCTGCTCCCCTCCGATTAGTCCACTGGCAGTGAGAGTTCTCCCATAATAGGGTCCAGCGGTTGTGGGCCGACAAGGAGAACGGATGAAGAAGAGCCGGTACACCGAAGAGCAGATTGTGGGCATTCTGAAGGAGTCC
>DATJQW010000005.1:0-11562 GCA_035505395.1 Acidobacteriaceae bacterium | reverse complement strand
TTTCCCCATCGCCGTCCGGGCGGCCTTGCATACAATCGCTCCATGCCCGGCGAGCTCGACGATCCCCGCACTGCCTTCGCCGCCGAACGCACTTTCCTGGCCTGGATTCGCACTGGCCTCGGCCTGATGGGCGTCGGCTTTGCGCTCGCGCGCTTCGGCCTGTTTCTGCGCGAGTTTCACGAGAATTCTCCCGCGGCCCCGCAACATACCGGCCTCACTGTCGACTCCGGCGTCGCCCTCGTCGCGCTCGGCGTCGCCGTCAACGTCCTGGCCATCGTGCACCACATTCAAACCGTCCGCGAGCTTCACACCGGAACCTGGACTCCGGGCCGCGTCGCAAAGGGCGCAGTCGCGCTGGCCGCCATCCTCGCTCTGATCGGGATCGTCTCCGGCATCTATCTCCTCTTCCTCCGCTGATTCGCTCCCCAATCCCTGAACGCCAATCCCTGTTCTCAGTGACCTTCGTGCCTTGCCCCGCGCGGCGCACCGGCCCACAATAGCCCCGTGCTGCTCTCCCTCCGCCTGCGCCTCATGGAATCCGCCATGGACGCCCTCGACCGCGCCGCCCAACGCCGCCGTCCCGCCCGCGCTGCGCATCTCCTCACCGGACGGCGCGGAGAGCGCGCCGCCTTCTTCTGGCTGCGCCGCCGCGGATATACGGTCGTGGCCCGCGCATGGCGATCCGCGCGCGCTCCCGGCGATCTCGATCTGATCGCGTGGCAGGGCGACACCCTCTGCTTCATCGAAGTCAAAACGCGTACCACCCGCGCCGTCGCTCCCGCGCATCTGGCCGTCGATCGCGACAAGCGCCGCGCCCTGCGCCGGCTCGCGCGCCATTACCTGCGCCAGCTCCACACGCGCAACGTTCCCACCCGCTTCGATATCCTGTCGATCTATTTTGAAAAGGACAAGCCCGCCGGCTTCGAGCACCTCCCCGGCGCCTTTGACTGGGAAGAAGGGCAGCGCTGACCGGGCATCATCTGCCTGGGTTTTGCCCCGCTGTGGCGACTGCCTGCCCGCCGCGCTGCCCCACCCGGACGATCCATACCGCAAAGGGATCCAGTTCCGCCCCGCGCAGCTTGCGCGGCCCATGCTTCATCGTGGTCAGCAGCGTCGTGACCTTTCCGGTTCCCACGCCGTCGCTGCTGAGATCCACGTTCAGGCGCTGCCGCTCACCGGACAGGTTCAGAGCCACCAGCACCGAATGATCCTGATAGCGGCGCAGGAAACAGATCACGTTGGCGTCGTCCGGGGCAACGTCAACATAATCCCCGCTGGCGATCGCCGGATCATCGCGGCGCATGCGCAGCAGCGCCTTATAGAAATTCAAAATCGAATTCGGCTCCTGCAGCTCCGTCGCGACGTTGTGCGTCTTGTAACTCGCCGGAATCGGCAGCCACGGCTTGCCCTTCGTAAAGCCCGCGTTGAACGTATCGTTCCACTGCATCGGCGTCCGCTCGCCGTCGCGGCCCTTGTTCTTCGGCCAGTCCATCCGGCCCAGCGGATCGAGCACGTCCTGCAGGCGCTTGGGATCGTTGTTGCTCATCCCGATCTCTTCGCCGTAATACATCACCGCTGTGCCGCGCAGCGTGAGATAGAGCGCCGCCATCAGTTTCGCGATCTGGTCGTTGTGGACTCCATCGCCGTAGCGGTTATACGACCGCTCCATGTCGTGATTCGTGATGACAAACGTCGGCCATTCGCCCGACGATTCGATCATGTCGATCTGGTGACGGAATTTCGACGCCGAGAGCGTGTTCACTGTGGCGAACATGAAATCCATGGGCAGCTGAATCTCATCGTCGTGGTCGCCGTAGTACTGCTTCAGCTGGCTGATGTTGTCGGTCCACGTTTCTCCCAGCAGCACCGCGTCGTATTGGTTCGACAAGCTCCGCAGCCGCCGCAGGATCACATGATTTTCCGCGAGGTTGTCGTTGTACTTGTTCACCATCTGCCCGTTCACGATGGGGTTGTCGTGCAGATTCGGATCCTCGTACAGGGTGTCGACCGCATCCAGCCGGAATCCCGCCACGCCCCGGTCGTACCAGAACCGCGCCACGTTGAACATCGCCTTCTGCACCGCAGGATTCCGCCAGTTCAGGTCCGGCTGAGCGGCCTCGAAGTAGTGGTAGTACCACTGCTGGGTTTTCGCGTCCCACGTCCACGCCGGTCCGCCGAAGTCCGAGATCCAGTTATTCGGCGGTTGCCCCGGCCCTTTGCCGTCGCGCCAGATATACCAGTCGCGATACGGGGAATTCCGCGACGAGCGCGAAGCCAGAAACCACGGATGCTGATCCGACGTGTGGTTCACCACAAAATCCATCAGCACGCGGATGTGATGCTGCCGCGCCGCCGCCACCAGATGATCGAAGTCGGCCAGCGTGCCGTACATCGGATCGATGTTCGTGTAATCCGAAACATCGTAGCCAAAATCCTTCTGCGGCGATGGATAGCACGGCGTGATCCAGATCGCGTCCACTCCCAGCGACTCCAGATAATCCAGCTTCGACGCGATGCCGTTCAGGTCGCCGATGCCGTCGTTGTTCGAATCGGCGAAACTGCGCGGGTACACCTCGTAGATGACCGACGGGCGCCACCACGGCCGCTCGCCGCCGCTCGCCGCCTGGCTCTGAGCCCGAACCGAAGTCCCCGAAAATGGCACAGCCATCATCACCCCGACCAACATCCACCGACCGCCCAACATCCGATCAGCCTCCCGCACCCTCTGAAGATTTTCGCGCAACCGCTCCCGGCCGGCGCCGGCCGGTACCCGCTCCGAAATCTTTCCGCGGATGGGCTGAATTGTATCTTGAATCGTTTGAAGTCTGCGATATGATCGTTCCTGCCGCGCGGAAGACCGTGCGCAGCGGAGGCTCTCGTGTTCGCAAAGTCTCACCTGGCTGCACTGCTGCTGATCGCCGCGGCGGCTCTGCCCCTGCGCGCGCAAACGGTCGACGTCGACATCACCCCCGCCGATGCGGTCAACCACTTCGTCCCGCAGCAGACTCTGGGCGCCGGACTCGACCGCATCTCCGTCGAAGCCATCGACAAGGCGCTCACGCCGAAGATGCTCTCCGCCGTTGCCCCCTCCGGCTGGGGACCCATCACCTACCGCCAGAACACCGACCTCTCCGTCGAAGCGTGGCACTGGAATCCCAACGGCACCTGGAGCGACCCCGCCGGCCGCGGCTACTTCACCGGCTCCACCACGCTTGGCGATCCCATCCGCTACTCGTACGGTTATGCCCTGCCGCGCCGCGGATTCACCCGCAACGATGGCACCGGCAACACCGGCTACTCTCGCCTCACCGACGGCGACACGAACACCTTCTGGAAGAGCAATCCCTACCTCACCCAGCGCTACACCGGCGAATCTGACAGCCTGCACCCGCAGTGGGTCATGCTCGATCTCAAGGACAAGCAGCTCGTCGACGCCATTCGCATCAACTGGGCATCACCCTGGGCCACCCATTTCGATGTCCAGTACTGGACCGGCCTCGACCCCATCGGCAAACCCACTGAGGGCGTCTGGGAAACCTTCCCCCGCGGTTCCATTACCGAGGGCAAAGGCGGCGAGGAGACCATCTCCCTCACCGATATTCCGCAGGTCCTCCAGTTCGTGCGCATTGTCATGACCGCCTCGTCGAACACCTGCGACGCCGATGGCCCCTCCGATCCGCGCAACTGCGTCGGCTACGCCATCCGCGAACTGTATCTCGGCACCCTCGGACCGCACGGTGAGTTTCACGACATGGTGCGCCACACACCCGACCAGGATCAGACCACCACTTACTGTTCCTCCGTCGATCCCTGGCACACCGCCGACGATCTGCTGAACAAGCATCAGGCGCAGGTCGGCTTCGATCTTTTCTTCACCAGCGGCATCACCCACAACCTGCCCGCGATGATTCCCATCGCGATGCTCTACAGCCAGCCCGAGGACGCCGCCGCGCAGATTCGTTACCTCGAAGAGCGCCACTATCCCATCTCTTACGTCGAAATGGGCGAAGAAGCAGACGGCCAGTACACGTCTCCGGAAGACTACGCCGCCCTCTATCTCCAGTTTGCCGCGGCGATCCACAAGGTCGACCCCAATATCAAGCTCGGCGGCCCTGCATTCCAGGGCGTGAATGAAGATATCCGGATCTGGCCCGACGCGAGCGGCAACACTTCCTGGTTCACCCGCTTTCTCGACTATCTCCGCTCCCACGGGCGCATGCAGGATCTCGCCTTCTTCTCCTTCGAGCACTATCCGCTCAACCCCTGCGCCTTCACCTGGGCCGATCTCTACGAGGAGCCGCAGCGCATCGATCACATCGTCCAGGTATGGCACAACGACGGCCTGCCGAAGGATGTACCATTCTTCATCACCGAGTCGAACTTATCCTCGGGCGACAGCGAAGCCTCGCTCGATAACTTCGCCGGTATCTGGCTCGCCGACTATGTCGGCTCGTTCCTTGCTGCAGGCGGCAACGGCCTCTATTACTTCCACTATCTCCCCCTGCGCGAAGACCATGGCTGCGATAACTCTCCTGGCGTCTTCGGCATGTTCACCGTCGACCGGAATTACAACATCGTTCAGCCGCTCTCGCAGTTTTTTGCGAGCGAGCTGATTAACACCGAGTGGATCGAGCCTGGCAAAGAGGAGAACACCATCTTTCCCGCCTCCAGCACCGCCAGCGACGGCGCCGGCCATATGCTTGTAACTGCTTACGCCGATCATCGTCCCGACCGGCAATGGTCGATCATGCTGGTCAACCGCGACCAGGAAAACGCCCACACCATCAAAATCGCCTTCCATAACAACGACACCGGCCGCACCCTCGGCTTTTCCGGCAGCGTCCACGCCGTGATCTTCGGCGCCGGGCAATACGCGTGGCATCCGCAGACCGTCTCTCCCATGTCCCACCCGGACAACCCCGACGAGCCGGTGATCGTCAGCGGCATCGGCCGCGCCGACCCCGATGGTCCGCCGAAGCAGGAAGACCTGCACACCACGCCCGCTGCCGGATTTGAGGTCCCGGCCGCATCCATCATGGTTATCCGGGGAAATCTCGCTCCGGCCAGTTAGCAGCGGCCCCGCAGGATGTTCAGGGCTTCGCAAGGCTGGCGGTTTGGACGGCGATCTCGCTTTGAATGGCCTGTCGCGTACCGGCCTCATTCGACGCCGCATCCGGATCCGCCTGGGAGAGTTCCGATAACGCCGAACGCAGGGATTGCAGGGCTTCGGTATGCCGGCCGGCTTCGCCCTCGAGAATCCCACGATAGAAGTCGCGTTGCCAGACTGGGCTCTGATTGAAGTTCGGGCCATCGAAGAGCCACGTGAAGGTGGCCAGTTGTTCCGGCGGCGCCAGAGCCGCCAGCAATAGCGGGCGTTCGCCCTGAGCAGCCGGCCGGGCAGAAAGCGGCATAGAAACCGGTTCGAGATGGTGGCTGTAAATGAACCAGGCCGCGCCGCGCGTGGTCGTATCCACGGCCTCGCCGTTCTTCCGCATCGCATTCAGCACCCGCAGCAGCTCCAGGTTGCCCTCATTGTTGTTGGCATCTTCGAGCGCGGCCAACTGCAGCTCGCGCACGAAATCGTGATGCCGGCCGCCGGCCAGTGCCTGATTGAACTCGGCTGCGGCCTCGCTCACCGGCCCGTCGTTCCACAGGATCCAGTGCCCCAGCATCGCGTGCGCAAAAACATTCTGCGGGTCGACGGCCAGAGCCTGGCGATAATAGCTGTCCGGCGACGTGCCGGGAGCGCCGTCGCGCGACTGCAGGAACGCCGCCCAGCCGAGGTGCGCCAGCACGTCCGCCTTTCTCTGTCCCTGCGCAGACGACGCAGCCTGGTCCAGCACCGGCGTTACTTTTTCTGTGATGTCGCTGAACTTCTGCTGATCCGGCGCGCTGGCGTTCTCCAGCCAGTCCATGGCCAGCGACTCTTCAACAGTCCGCGTCTTGCTGCCGCCATCGCTCAGCCGGCTGGCCTGCTCCAGGCTGGACCACGCGGCCGCATAGTCGCGAGCCTGCTCCTGCATAGCGCTGGTCGCCAGTAACTCCTTCACCTGCCGGCTGCGCTGCAGATGGGCACTGACCACATCGATCAGTTGCTGTACCCCGAAGACCAGCGACAAAACCGCCGTTGCCCCGCCCACCCATTTCAGCGCCGCAGACGCGGTCTTGCGGCCGGCCGGCTTGTCCGGCTCCGTATCCGAATGAGGGACGGCCTTCGAGCTCTTGCCCATTGCGACGGTACCTCGCCCGATGTGCGGTGGTCGTCATCGCCAGCATAAACCAAATGCGAACACCTGATGGACTGCAGGTTGGCGGTAAACACAGCAACCGGCCCCGCCGCGGAAGCGATGGAGGTTGCCCCGGTCGGCCGGGCCGCCGGGCGTCGGGCAGCTGCAGCCGCCCGTCTCGTACGGCACCGGCCGGGGATCGGCGCTCGCCTGCCGGTCCGTGTACGTTACCTCAGACGTTTGTACTGATATCAGCGTCGTGGCTTCTGAAACCGGCATGGTCCGGCCCCCCGCACTTCGGTGTTTTCCCGCCAATATCATTCCCATTAACTCGCCATTCGCGGCATCTTTAGCGATGCTTTCAGCCATTCTTCCAACTCATTGATGAAAAAGGCCGAGCCTGCGCTTGACAGACGTAAAAAGGCAGGAATAAAGTCCATAGCCACGGTAACGTAAACGGTCACGGATGTCTCCAGGCCGCCGTGATTCCGCTTCCGCCAAAAAACAGAGAAAGGACGTGGTGCAATGATTCACTCGAGGAGGCTGCATCATTCCCTGTATTCCGCCCACCTTTTAAGCAGCGCGCTGGTTGCGGTTGTGCTGGTGTTCGCCGCTGGAGGCCTCATGGCCCAGACGAACCAGGGAACCATAACCGGCACCGTCACAGACCCTCAGGGTGCGGTGGTCGCCAATGCCCAGGTAACGCTGACCCAAATCGCCACCGGGCTGGTAATGCAGCGCAGCACCAATCGCGACGGCCTCTACGTTTTTTCTCCCGTCGCCATCGGCAGCTATTCCCTTTCCGCAACCGCATCTGGCTTTGCGACCGTCGATGAGACCGGACTGACGCTCAACGTCAACCAGACGCTGACCATCAATTTCACCCTGCGCCCGGGGAATGTCTCGCAAACCGTGACCGTCCAGGGCGGCGCCGCGCAGCTGATGCAGACCGAAGAGGCTTCCACCGGTCAGGTGATGAGCTCGCGGGTCATCAACGACACCCCCCTGGCTCTGCGGAACTATGTCTTCATCGCGCAACTGGCCGCCGGCGTAACGGAGGCGCAGGGATCGCGTGGCGAAGGCCGCGGAGATTTCGACGCAAACGGGCTGCGGGCGGAGCAGAACAACTTCATCCTCGACGGGGTGGACAACAACAGCAACCAGGTCGATTTCCTCAACGGCGCCAGCTTCGTCGTGAAGCCTCCGCCCGACGCCCTCGCCGAGTTCAAGGTGCAGACAGGCGATTATGACGCGGAGTTTGGCCATTCGGCCGGAGCCGTCGTCAACGCCGCCATCAAGAGCGGCACCAACCAGATTCATGGAGATGTGTGGGAATATCTTCGCAACAACGACCTTGGTGTGGCCCGCGATTACTTCAACCAGACACCTCAGCCGGAGCCTGCCTATCACCAGAACCAGTTCGGAGGCACCCTGGGCGGCCCATTCTGGAAAAACAAGCTCTTCTGGTTCGCCGATATCGAAGCGCTGCGCGTCGTATCTCCCAGCAACAGCACTTATACGGTACCAACCGCGCTCATGCGCCAGGGCAATTTCAGCGAGCTGCTCAACACCAGCCTTACCGGCGACAGCCAGCCGGTAACTCTCTACGAGCCCGGATCGGGCGGCGCCACGCCGCTGACCTGCAACAGCCAGCCCAATGTCTTCTGCACGAACCAGATCGATACCACCGCTCAAAAGCTGCTGAACCTGTACCCGTCGCCGAATAACGGTGCAGTAGGGCAGACTTACAACAATTACGTGGTGAATACCAGCACCGGAGACAACACGGTGCAGTGGGATGCGCGGCTCGACTGGAATGCGAGCCGGGACGATCAGGCCTTCTTCCGCGCGAGTTACTACAACGAGCGCGGCACATATAACCCGCCGCTGGGCTTCGTCCTCGATGGCGGCGGTTACGGCGGCGACGGATCGTTCGTGAATATGGGTGAAAACTACGATCTGAGCGAGACCCACGAATTCAACCAGAGCCTGGTGAACGAATTCCGCTTCGGTTACAACTGGGGTCATCCGCAGTGGGTGCCGTTGAGTTACGACACGAATGTGTCGGCGCAGGAAGGTCTGGGAGGCATCCCGTACTCGCCCGGCAATGGCGGATTGCCGAGCACTTCCATCAGCGGCATCAGCGGCATTGGTGGTCCGCAATGGTATCCCGCTATTGAATACGAGAACGTCTTCCAGTTCCTCGACGACGTGACCAAAGTCGCCGGCAGGCACACGATCAAGATGGGTGTCGACTTCCAGCACGTTCGCGTCGCAACGGAAGCTCCCATCGCGCCGCACGGAGCTTACACCTTCAACGGCTTCTATACCGGCGCACCGGGCGTGAGCTTCACCGGCTCCGGCGTAGCCGACTTCCTGGCCGACGACGATACGCCTCCCGGAGCTCCCGCGGGATCGACGCCCGGCTCCATGAACTCTGCCGAACTGACCGCGTTCTTTAACATCGACAATGTCCGCTGGTACAAAGCCGCCTACGCACAGGACACCTGGAAAGTAACTCCGAAGCTGACCCTGAACATCGGCCTCCGCTACGAGTACTTTCAGCCCATCGAGGAGCGCCACGATCACCAGGCGCTGTGGTATCCCACGTCCATCGCTCCCGGAAGCGGGGTCGGCAATTACGTGATGGCGAACAGCCAGAAGAGCGATTATCTGGCGCCTGGCTTTGTGACAGACCTGACGCAGGACAATATTACTTTGAGTTACACCTCAACCCGCTCGCTGGTGAAATCTCAGTACAGCCAGTTCGCTCCGCGGCTCGGCGTCGACTACGCACTCTCCCGCCGGCTGGTGGTTCGCAGCGGCTACGGATTGTTCTATGGCGGGCTGGAGAGCATTGGCGGCGCGCCCAATCTGGGGTACAGCTATCCATTCCAGTACACCGTGAATTTCTACGGCCCCTCCTGCACGCTCGATTCGAACGACTGCCAGAGTATCGGGCAAACCTATGGAGTTAACCTGGCCAACGGCTTTTCCACGCAGCCGGGATGGAACAATGGCCTGGCCAGCGATCCCACGCCGTCCACTCCCGGCCTGATCGGCACCCAGCCCAACTACTACACTCCTTACACGCAGCAATGGAATCTCACCGCCGAGTACGCCCTCACTAACACCATGTCGTGGACGATTGGATATGTGGGCAATAACTCCCGTCACCTCGAGGGATTCCCCGATCAGAATGCACCCGCCGGACTGGTCGGGCCGGGGGACAATGCAAACCACGATCGCCCGTTCCCGGCCTTCGGCGGATCGCAGTTCGATATGCATGAGGGCGTCAGCAGCTATAACTCGCTGCAGACCACCATCCAGAAACACTATGCAAATGGGCTGTCCTTCCTTGCCGACTACACCTGGGGACACGCCATGGACGACACCGAAACGCCTCTCAACGGAGGATCGAACACTTACCGGATGCCGCTGGTCCTGCCCATGCGGGCCGAGTACGCCTCCTCAGACTGGGATGTCCGCCAGCGTTTTAGCCTGAACGGACAATACGATCTCCCCTTCGGCGTGGGCAGGAAATATCTCAGCCAGAGCGGATGGCAGAACGAAGTGGTCGGCGGCTGGTCAGCCGATCTGGTATTCACAGCGCAGACCGGCGAGCCCACCAGCATTGGCGCCAATGATTCGTGGGCCAATGGCTCCAATCAGGTACGGGCCATTGTCATCGCCGATCCGTTCAAGACGGGCGGATCGCCCAATTCCACCAATCCGGGAACCTCGTGCGCGGGCAGCACGCGGAATATCACGCACTGGTATAACCCCTGCTCGTTTGCGAATCCACTGCCGAGCAGCGATATCCCGGATTCGCAGACAGCTTCGAATCCTGTCGGCTCGCCGCTGACGACGCCTGGCGAAGTACTGCCCTATCTTGGCCCCGCCCGCAATCAGGTTGTGGGTCCCGGATATGAACGCATCAATATGTCGCTCTTCAAAAATTTCACAACCTACGAGAACCAGTATCTGCAGTTCCGTGCGGATGCGTTCAACCTCTTCAATACCCCGGCCTTCAATAATCCGGGCAACGGGATCAACTCCAACGGCGGGCAAATCACCAGCACTCACAACATGGGCCAGTTCACCCCGAACTCGCGGTTCCTGCAGCTGGCACTGAAGTACTATTTCTAGGAACCGGAGGATAGCTTGATCCTTCCTGCCTGAGCTCGGCAAAATTCAGGCAGGAGTACAGTCCAACCACAATGAATCTGCAGGAGCTGAGAGCGCGGCGTCCATGGAGACTGAGGACGCCGCAGCAGCGCTGGAATGGCTGCCGTGGTCCCGTGCAACTGCGTTTACTGTCTACGCTCGGGGTCGCATTCTTTTGCACGCAGCCGTGGGTCCCGGTCGCTGCGCAGACTCAGGGAACGACTCTCTCCTCGTCCGACCGCGCGGCGCTCCGCCAGGCGCTTGCCGATGAAGATGCCGGCCGACCGCAGCAGGCAGAGCCGGTGTTACTGGCGCTGGCTGAGCGTTATCCGGCGAACGACCAGGTGAGCGAGGCGCTGGGATTGCTCTACGCTGAAGGCGGAGAGATGGCGCGGGCGCTGCCGTATCTCCAGCGCGCCTGCCGCGATGCGCCGCGATCTGCCGTCGACCATGCAAACCTGGGGACCGCCTGGCTGAAGCTGGGCGAGACGCGCAGAGCAGCCGCCGAGCTCCGGATTGCAGCGGGCCTCGATCCCGGCAACGCGGAGACCCTGTCGGCGCTGGGGCAGGCTTATATGCTGCTGCACCAGCCGGCGCAGGCGGGCGATGCCTTTGCCCGGGCTGCGGCCATCGCGCCGCACAATCCGGATCTTCTCTATAACTGGGCCGTCGCGCTTGCCGACCAGGGAAAGGCGCAGCAGGCCGTCGACGTGCTCAACAGGATCCCCGGCGGCGCGATGAGCGATGCGGCCGAAAGCCTGGCCGGCGATCTCGAGGAAAAGCTGGGCCACTCCATGGCGGCGGTGGCCCACGATCGGCGCGCGGCGCAGCTGAACCCCAGCGATGCCAACCTCTACGCGCTGTGCGTGGAGCTGCTTCGCCACTGGGCGTGGGACGACGCGCAAAAGACTGCCGAATTCGGCGCAGCGAAATACCCCGGCAGCGCCCGGCTCCAGCTCGCGCTTGGCGTGGCTCTGTATGGCGGCAAGAAGTTCCAGAGCGCCGCCGGCGTCTTCGCGGGACTGCTGCAGCAGCACCCGGACGACGCCATGGCCGCCGAGATGCTGGGGCGAACCTGCGAAGAAGTCGAAGGCTCCGACGCGAGCTGCGCCCGGCTGGAGGGTTTTGCCCGGCAGCACGCGGACAATCCGGAAGCCGCCGCCTGGGC
>DATJQW010000004.1:0-35055 GCA_035505395.1 Acidobacteriaceae bacterium | reverse complement strand
GGCCAGGACTTCGTCCATCAGGGAATTCTGGGTACCACCTTCACCGGCCGCCTCATCGCGGAGACTACCGTCGGACCCTACGCAGCCGCCGTCCCCACCATCCGTGGTCGCGCCTGGATTACCGGTTTCGCAGAATACGTCCTCGATCCCGGAGATCCCTTCCCGCAGGGCTTCACCGTCCAGGATCTTTGGGGCAACGCGCGCTGAACGCTTGCTACTTCGCCCGCCCCGTCTTGTTCAGATATTTGTAGAAGCCCAGGTCCTCATCCTTCAGCATCTTCGTAACGTACGCAATCTGCCCGTAATGCAACCCGAAGTGTTCGATTATCTGATACACCGCGTCGAGCCCGTGCACGTTGTATCCCTGAATCTCATACGGCGCCGTTAGCTCCGCCTCCGTGAGCCGCTGCAGGGTCGCATCCACGTCATTCACCGTTGCGCCCAGCGTCGCTAGCAGATCGGCCCGGCTCGCGCCGCCCTGCGCCGCAAACTCCGCTGGCCGGTCCCTCCGGTCGTCAAGCTTGTTGAACGGCGCCACCGCCCACTGCCGCATGTTCCCGCTCAGGTGCAGCATCAGATTTCCGATGCTGTTGCTCGACGCATTAGGACGCCACCACACCTGCTCGTCCGTCAGCGATTCCACGCACGCCTTCAGTCGCGGCCAGTACTGCGTCGTCAGCTTATTTCGCGAAAACTCCAAGAAGAGCCTCGTCGTCGTGTCCTGTTGCGTCGCCATCGTGTCCCTCAGTTTCCCGTTGGAATGATTCCCGCGTTCTCCACCATCAGAATTACGCTCCGCTCCGCAGCCCTCGTTCGGTGCATCGTCGCGCGCGGCACCACCAATCCCTGCCGCGGTCCCAGTTCCACCGTCCGCCCCTCCAGATCGATCGCCAGTTTTCCTTCGATTACGTAAAAAAACTCGTCGTCGTCCGAGTGCTGGTGCCAGTGGTATTCACCCTCGACCACCGCCATCCGTACCACGCTCCCGTTCACCTGACACAGGGTCTGGTTGAACCACTTGTAGGTGCACGCATCGGCGATCGCCTTCTCGTCGATCACCTCCAGAGGTTGGTGCAACAGGTTCAGCCGAGTTTCATAAGGGTAGTCGGCGACATCCTTCGCCATGGAGAACCTCCCAGTGAAGTCGCCTCCATGGTACGCCGCCTGCGGGAAGGGAAGTAACCAGGGCCGAAGGGAGTTAGCGGGTCTCCGCGAATGTCCGCGCCGCTTCCAGCAGCCGTTTTACGCTCTCCTTCGAGCACGACTCGGAATAGATCCGCAGCAGCGGTTCCGTCCCCGAAGCCCGCAGCAGCAGCCACGTCTTCGCCGCATTCGGCTTCGATTTCGCCTCGGGATTGTCCAGCCAGAACTTGATCCCATCAAGCGTCTCCACCTTCTCCACGTTCATCCCCGCGAATTCCTTCACGCCTGCCTTTGCCCGCGCGATTGTCGCATTCTTCTGCGTGTCCGGGATATGCAGATCGATTCGCCCGTACTGGTGCTCCCCGTATTCCTGCTGCACGCGCGCCACCAGTTGCCCCAGTGTCTTCTTCTCCTCGGCCATGATGTTGGCCAGTAGCAGGGCATTCAGCAGCCCATCGCGCTCCGGCAGATGTTTCCTGATCCCGATTCCGCCCGACTCCTCGCCGCCGATCAGGATGTCCTCGGTCAGCATCAGGTCGCACACAAACTTGAATCCGATCCCGTGTTCGTGCAGTTTCCGCCCGTAGCGCGCCGCGATCCGGTCCAGCATCGACGTTGTGTTGAACGCCCGCGTCACGTCCCCCGGCCAATGCTTCCGTTCGAGGATCCATTGCAGGATCACCGCGTAAATCTTGTGCGGATCGACAAAGTTCCCCTGCTCGTCCGCCGCGCCAATCCGGTCCGCGTCGCCGTCCGTCACCAGCCCCGCATCGCACTTTTGCTCGACCACCGTCTCCTGCAGCATGCGGATGTGCGGCTCGATCGGCTCCGGATTGATCCCCGGAAACAACGGATCGTGATTCGCCCTGATCTCCACGAAGTTCACGCCGATCCGCCTGAAGATTCCCGCCAGAATCCCCGCGCCCGCCCCGTACATGCAGTCGATCGCAAACCTGAACCCGGACTTCGCAATCAGACCCATGTCGACGAACTTCTGGATCGCCTCCACATACGGCGGCACAAAGTTTACGCGCTCGATCTTTGCCGCCTTCGCTGCCGGAATCGACTTGCCCAGCATCGATTCAATCTCCGCCATGACCGACGGACTGCCCGATCCTCCATACGCGGCCTTGTACTTCACGCCATTCCACTGCGCTGGATTGTGGCTCGATGTGATCATTACCCCGCCTGCCGCGCCGCGGTGTTTTACCGCGTACGAAAGTGCCGGGGTCGGCGTAATCCGGTCCGCCAGCTGCACCGGAATCCCCGCGCCCGCCAGCACCTCTGCCACCGTCGCTGCAAATGCCGGCGATCCAAACCGCGTGTCGAACCCCACGCACACGCCCTTCGTCGCGTCTTCCTTCTCCAGCACATAGTGCGCAATCGCCGCTGCCGCCGCTCGCACGTTCTCAAACGTGAAATCGTCGGCGATGATGCCGCGCCATCCGTCGGTGCCAAATTTTACGGGAGATATTTTCGTCATCGGCTGGACTTCGTTCTCGCTTTTCCTTCTCAACACGCTGGCCGCGGCAGCACCTTCCGCAGGGCTCGCCGGTTCTTCTTACGTCAGATCCTCATGGCCCCGCGCTGCCAGTTCCTTCACCACTTTGCCGACATCCTGCGCTCCATGGCGCGTCGTGATCAGCAGCGCGTCCTCGGTTTCCACCACTACCAGATCCTGCACGCCCACAAGGGCCACGACTTTCTCCGGGCTGTACACGTAATTTCCCCGTGCTCCCAGCGCGATCGTGTCCCGTGCGTCCACCACGTTTCGTTCCGCATCCGCCTCGTTCTGTTCCACGCGGTATTCATGCAGCGCCGTCCAGGAGCCCAGATCGTTCCATCCGAACCGCGCCGGCAGACAATACAGATTGGAGTGATGTTCGCCCTGCGCCGAGCGTGGCTCCAGAATCGCGTAATCCACGCTGATGTTCTCGCACTTCGGGTACAGTTCCTCAAACACCCCTTCGAACTCGGGTGTGCCCCACGCCGCCGCAATCTGGCTGAGCAGCGGCGCCGTCTCCGGCAAATGCTGCCGTACCGCCTGCGCCAGCGTCCGCGCGCTCCATAGAAACATCCCGCTGTTCCAGAAGTAGTTTCCAGCAGCTACGAATTGCTCGGCACGCTGCCGATTGGGCTTCTCTGTAAACCGTCTCACCCTCAGAACGCCAGGCTCGAAGGTTTCGCCCGTCTCGATGTATCCGTAGCCCGTTTCCGCGCGCGTCGGCTCAATCCCCAGTACCACCATATTGTCACCCGCGGCCGCCAGCGCAATCGCTCGCTGGATCAGCGCCACGAAGGTCGGCTCGTCTACGATCACATGGTCCGAAGGGAAGATTCCCAACACGGCGTCCGGCTGCTGCCGCTCGATCAGGAACGCCGCCAGCCCCGCCGCCGGAGCCGTATTTCGCGCCGCCGGTTCGCAGATTACCTGGCCCCCCGGAACGCAGTCCAGCTGGCTGCAGATCGCTTCCGAAAGCAGCCGGTTCGTGATCACCCACACATCTTCCGGCCTCGACAGCCGCAGCAGCGGATCCGGTTTCGTCAGCCGGTCCAGGGTTCGCTGGATCATCGTCCGCTCGCCGTCCAGCGCCAGCACCTGCTTGGCCCGCGCGCGCCGGCTGCGCGGCCAGAACCGCGTGCCGCTCCCTCCGGCCAGAATCACAGGACAAAACGCCACCGTCTCAGCCATCCGCCTCCGTTTCAAAGAAACCCTTCAGGATACTTCAGGACTCCGCGGGCAGGATGCGGATCACCTCTGCCTCGGAGCTGGCATCCAGCGTCCACGGCGCCGCCCCTGCCGGAATCACTGCCAACTGATTGCGCTCCACGGTGAATGCATCAAAGCTGCTGCCGTCGATGCCAAGCTTCCCCGACACCACAAACAGCATCTGCACGCGACCCATTGCCGCCGTCAGTTTCGCGGCCGATCCGGCCCTCACCGGCCATCGCTCCATGCGGAAATACTGCTCGTCGATCAGTATGCTGTGCCCGTTCTCGCTCTGCGGCGCCACCTTCCTCGCGCGCGTCTGCAGCTGCATCGCCGCAAACGATTTCTCCAGATGCAGCTCTCGCGGCCGCCCGTAGTCGTACAGCCGGTAGGTCAGGTCGCTCGTCTGTTGCGTCTCCAGAACCACCGCTCCCGGCTCCATCGCATGCACCGTCCCGGCATCCACAAAAATCATGTCACCCCGGTTCACGGGAACCATGGCCAGCAGCTTCTCGAGCGAATGGTTTTCAATCGCCTTCCCGATCTCTTCACGGGTTACCCCCGGCCGGAACCCCAGCGCCACCTGCGCCCCGGGCTTCGCATCCAGCGCATACCAGCACTCTGTCTTGCCTCGCGGTTCGCCGTATTTCTGTGCCAGCGCATCGTCCGGATGTACCTGCACGCTCAGTTTCTCTTTGGGGAAGAGCAGCTTGATCAGCAGCGGAAAGCTGCGTCCCTCTCCTCCGGGCCCCAGCAACCCTGTTCCATGCTGCCGTGTGATGTCCTCGAGGCTCATGCCCTTCAGCGGTCCAGTGCCCGCCTTGCACATTTCCCCTGTCAGCCACACTTCGCCGATCGGTTCTCCCTCAGTCTTGTAGTTGTACCAGGGATTCAGATCGTTGAAACCCCACGGGCGGGTTCTGAAGAATGGCTCAAGCCGAAAGGGACAAAGGGTCTCCATGCCTTCCTAGTATGCACGAGGATTTGCGGCCCCCGTGCCCGCGACCGAAACGCGCCCTGGTGGCTGAATCGATTGCGATCTGGCTCCTTCAGACACTCGAAATCCGCAAAGCGTTGCCTGCTCTTGCCCTTGCCGCTGCCCTTCGCCACTTTCGCGGAACCGCCCGTCCCGATTCTGCGTACACTAATCGCAGTCCCCGGCGTCGAACTTGTGTCCGTTTCCCGGTCGCCGGGCAAGAGGATTCTTCTCCGCATGGGTTTCGCCGAAGCCATCAAAGTGGCCCTTCAATCCCTCTGGGCCAACAAGATGCGTACCATCCTGACCGTGATCGGGGTGGTCATCGGTGTCGCATCGGTCATTGCCATCATTACTCTGGTGAACGGGGCCAATCGCTTCGTGGCTACCAAAATCTCCCGCCACGGCTCTGATACGCTCACCGTGACCCGCATTCCTCCGGTGATCTTCAGCGGCGAAGAATACCTCCGCGTCAACAAACGCAAGGACATCACCTGGGACGAATTCCTCTACCTCCAGCGCACCTGCAGCCTCTGCAAGGTCATCGGCGCCGACATCTCGTCTACCGGCACGGTGGTCAGCGGCAGGCAGTCCAGCAATAACACCGACGTCAACGGCTGGACGCCCAGCATGGTCGACATCAACAACCTCAACGTTGTCCAGGGCCGCCCGCTTACGCCCATCGACGAGGAAGTGGGCGCCCACAACATCGTCGTTGGCTACGACATCGTCGAGAACCTGCTCCCCAATACCGATCCCATCGGCCAGCAGCTGCACGTGGATGGCGAAGTCTATACCATCATCGGTGTCGGCGAGCGCCTCGGCGAAACCCTCGGCCAGAGCGAGGACAACTACGTCGACATGCCCCTCTCGACGTACCTGCACACCCACGGCGAGCACGAGAGCCTCAATATCTACGCCAAGGCAGGCACTGCGCCCGGCGCCCTCGATAACGCCATCGATCAGGTCCGCGCCCTGTTGCGCGCACGCCGCCACGATCTTCCCGGGGCGGAGGACAGCTTCTCCATTTCCACCAACGACACATTCGTCCAGATCTGGAAACAGCTCACCGACACCTTTGCCATCGTCCTCGTCGGCATTGCTTCCATCTCTCTCGTGGTCGGCGGTGTCGTCATCATGAACATCATGCTCGTCTCCGTCACTGAGCGCACCCGCGAAATCGGCATTCGCAAGGCCCTCGGCGCCAAGCGCCGCGATGTTCTCCTGCAGTTCCTCATCGAATCCGCCACCATGGCCCTCATTGGGGGCCTCGCCGGCGTCGCCGGCGGAGTTTCCGTCGCTGAAATCGTCACCCATGTCATCGGCTGGCCGTCCTCCGTCGCACTCTGGTCCGTCCTGCTTGGTCTCTTCGTCGCCACCAGCGTCGGCATCTTCTTCGGCGTCTATCCGGCCCACAAGGCTTCCGTTCTCGATCCCATCGTTGCCCTGCGAGCGGAGTTGTAAGCCATGCGTCTCAATGACTCCCGCGAATCCGTCCACATGGCGCTCGACACGCTGCGTTCCAACAAGCTGCGCTCCGGCCTCACCGTTCTCGGCATCGTCATCGGCGTCGCCACCGTCATCACCATCTCCTCGCTCATCAACGGCGTCAACAACCGCGTGGAGGCCATCGCACGCTCGCTCGGAACCAATGACCTGTGGGTTTTCCGCTGGAACTTCATCGGCATCCGGCCGACGGCTGAAATGCTGGCCCGCAAACAGCTGACCCTGGACGACGCCCGGGCCATCGCCACCCTCCCCCACGTGGTGGCCGTCAATGCCTCACGCCAATACTCCAACTGGAACCTCGGCGTGGGCTGGGTCGCGGTGAAATACAAGGACCGCAAGATCCAGAACACCATCCTCACCGGCTCGTTGCCCGCCGTCACCCAGACCAACGACATCCCCGTCATCGAGGGCCGGATGTTCAACGATGACGACGAATTCCGTGCCGCCAACGTTGTGGTCCTTGGCTACGATACGGCGGCGAAGCTGTTTCCTGATGAGAGCCCGCTCGGGAAAGGTGTGGATATCAACGGTGACATCTTCACGGTTATCGGTGTCGTCGACAAGGCAAAGGCGCTTTTCAGCAGCGGCGACAATCCCAACGACAACGCCGCTTATTTCCCGCTGAGCACCTTCAACAAGATTCACCCCGAAATCCTGGACACCGTCCTCACCGTCAAGTACGACGATCAGAAGAACAAGTCCCTGGTCACCGAAGAAGTCCGCATGCTCCTGCGCGAGCGCCGCCGGGTCCGCGTCGAGAAAGACGACGATTTCGCCATCTTCAGCCCCGATTACATCCTGCAGCTCTGGTCGCAGGTCACAGCCGGCCTGGTGATCTTTATGTTCGCCGTTT
This sequence comes from Acidobacteriaceae bacterium, assembly GCA_035505395.1. GTDB lineage: Bacteria > Acidobacteriota > Terriglobia > Terriglobales > Acidobacteriaceae > Palsa-343. Next base: position 27,864 of record DATJQW010000004.1, on the reverse strand, counting down.
CTTCGGTGGGCCTCCTCGTTGGCGGCGTCGGCGTCATGAACATCATGCTCGTCTCCGTCACCGAGCGGACCCGCGAAATCGGTGTGCGCAAGGCCATCGGCGCCACCAAACGCAATGTGCTTGTCCAGTTCACCTTTGAGGCGATGACCCTTTGCGCCATTGGTGGAATTATCGGCATCCTTCTCGGTACGGTCATCACCGTCATCATCCGCTACGGAGTCTCGTTCCCGGCCAGCATGTCCACGCTCTGGACCGTGATCGCCTTCATTGTCTCCTGCGGCATCGGCCTGGTCTTCGGCATCTATCCTGCCTGGAAAGCCGCCACCCTCGATCCCATTGAGGCCCTCCGCTACGAGTAGCCGGCTTCTGCGCGGAAACGACTCCTTTCCCCGGATGGTCCTCGCCGGGTGCGTTATCATTGAGGTATCCGGCGGTCCTTCCGTCAGTCAGCCTGTCTATGTCAAAAAGCTTCAATCGCGCCATCCTCGGCATTTCCATTGCCGTTATCCTCGTGGTTTTCCTCGGTGGCTTCGGCCCCGCCGGCGTCTCCGCCGATCAGAGCGACGGCGCCTATGTCCAGATGGGCGTTTACGAGGATGTCCTCCACAAGATTCAGACTGACTACGTTACCGAGCCCAATATCGATACCGTCACCGACGGTGCTCTCCACGGCCTGCTCGAATCCCTCGATGCCGAGTCCAGCTACCTCACCCAGTCGGAGTACGCCACCTACCAGGCGCATCAGCACGAGGGTCAGGCAGGCACCGGCCTCGAAGTCTCCAAGCGCTACGGCTATGGCGACGTCGTCTCTGTCATCCCCGGCACTCCTGCCGACAAAGCTCACATCCAGGATGGCGACCTGATCGAGGCCATCGGCGGCAAATCGACCCGCGTCATGTCCCTGGCGATGATCCGCCTGCTTCTTGAAGGCAAGGCTGGCTCCACTGTCTCCTTCGATCTCATTCGTCCAGGCAAGGAGCAGCCGGATAGCATCACGCTCACCCTGGCGACCATCGTCCCCCCGCCCCTCGGCCTGCAGCAGTACAAGGACACCGGCATCCTCGACCTCAAGCCGTACGTCCTTACCTCGGACCGTGTGGACCAGATCATCTCTCGGCTGCGCTCCATGCCAAAGGATGGCAGCACCAAAGTCATCCTCGACCTCCGCGATGTAGCCTCCGGCGATCCACAGCAGGGAATTCGCCTGGCCAATGCCTTCCTCAGGACGGGTACCATCGCCATGCTGGCTGGTCAGACCGTCCCTACCCAGACCTTCACTGCTGAGCCCTCCAAATTCGTCACTGCCGCTCCGCTGGTCGTCCTCGTCAATCACGGTACTGCGGGCGCTGCCGAAATCGTTGCAGGCGCCATCCTCGACAACAAGCGCGGCGATGTCGTTGGAAACCGCACCTTCGGTCAGGGCGGCGAGCTGAAGACCTTCTCGCTTCCAGATGGCGCGGCCCTTCTGCTTACCGTCGCGAAATACGAGACTCCGGACGGAACCAAAATCGCCGATTCTGCCATCGCCCCCAACGTCCGTGTCAGCGAGAACCCCGACGACTTCCTGCCCGTGAACCAGCCCAACCCCACGGAGCAGCGCCCCGACGACCAGCTCAACAAGGCCATAGCGATTCTGAAACAGAAATCGGCCTGAGGCGCGTTGCGTCAACCGCGGGAATCCTCACACCGCCGCAAACGAGACCAATATCGGTTCGCCGTACTCTCCGAGGCCGATGACCTCCTGATGAAACACGCTCGAAGAAGCGTTACGCTGGTAGTTTGAATCTCATCACCCCATCCACCTGGGACGACGAGCCCGTATCCGATCCCGGCTCTGCACGATTTCGACCGGGCGCGGGCCGCCGCAAGATCGCCGGTAGTGTCGCCCTGGCCTTGCTCGTCCTACTCGCCGCCGCTGCCGGCTCGCTTGCCGGCCTCATGCTCGTTTACTCCGTGGATCTGCCCCAGATCGACCAGCTCGAGCACTATCGCCCCAGTTCCACCACAGAGCTCTACGACGTCCACGGCCGCATCATCGGTTCCTTCGCGCTCGAACGCCGCATTCCCGTCGGCTACAACGATTTCTCTCCGCTTCTGCGCCAGGCCGTCATCTCCACCGAGGATCGTGACTTCGAAAGCCACTGGGGTGTGAATCTCATACGCGTCGCCGGCGCCGCCTGGCACGACATCTTCTCCAAAGGCCGCGCTCAGGGAGCCTCCACGCTCACTATGCAGCTCGCCCGCGACCTCTTTCTCACCAATCAGCGCACGCTCTCCCGTAAGCTCCAGGAAGTTTTCCTCTCTCTCCAGATCGAGCATCGCTTCACCAAACAACAGATATTCACCCTTTACGGCAATCAAATCTATCTCGGCAGCGGTGTCTATGGCTTCGAAGCCGGCGCCGAATACTACTTCTCGAAGCACGCGAACAACCTCACCCTGCCCGAGGCCGCACTCCTCGCTGGCTTACCCAAAGGGCCCGTCGAATTCTCGCCAGTGCTCAGCCCCGAGCGCGCCTTCCGGCGCCGCAATCTCGTCATCGATGCCATGCTGCAGGATGGCAAAATCACCGTTGCCCAGGCGGAGGCCGCTCGTTCCGCCCCCCTCGGCCTCCACATCGAGGCCCCGCCCAATTCCGTTGCGCCCTGGTTCGTAGAAGAAGTACGCCGCGAGCTGGACCGCCGATTCGGTTCTGAAGAAGTCCACGCGGCCGGCCTGAGGGTCTACACCACCCTCGATCTCGACCTCCAGAAGTCCGCCAATCAGGCGGTTCTCGACGGCCTCGCCGCCTACGAGCGCAGCCGCGGATGGCGCGGCCATCTGCTGAACGTCATCGCCGGCGGTCTTTCGCTTGACAGCTTCCAGCATCCCGACTGGACCATTCCGGCGGCTGCCGGCCTTTACACCCACGCTCTTGTCACCGGCATTCTCCCGTACCAGGTCACCGCTCGCATCGGCACGCACACTCTTATCCTCACTCCCGATGACTGGTCCTGGACCCACTTCGCCACCGCCGACCAGTTTCTCCATGTGGGCGACATCATCTACGTCAGGCTCACCGACGTCACCGGCAATCTCTTCCGCGGCTCGCTCGAAGAGGACACTGGCGCTGAAGCTGCGCTCCTCGCCATGGACAACACCACCGGCGACGTGCTCGCCCTCGTTGGGGGGCGCGATTTCAATCTTTCCCAGTTCGACCGCGCCACTCAGGCCGAACGCCAGACCGGCTCTTCCTTCAAGGCCTACGTCTACACCGCCGCCGTCGAGGACGGCCTCACTCCGCAGGACACCATCCTCGACCACCCCGTTTCTTGGGGCTCCTACGTTCCGCATAACTACGACGGCCGATACTTGGGACGCATCTCGCTCCTCAAAGCCTTCGCCGACTCGCGCAATATCCCCGCGCTCGAGTTGGCCGCGCGCGTCGGCATCGAGAACGTCATCCGCACTGCCCACAAATTCGGCATCACCACGGACATCCCTCCCTATCTGCCGGTTGCGCTCGGCTCGGCCGATGTCACCCTCGAGCAGCAGGTCGCTGCCTATTCGGTCTTCCCCAACGACGGCATCCGTATCGCCCCCCATCTCATCCGCCGTGTCGTCGCAGCCGATGGCACGCCGCTCTTCGACGACACCCCGGAGGTCGCCGAGGTGATCAGCCAGAAAACCGCCCGAACCATGATGGAGTTCTTCCGCGGGGTCACCAGCGAAGGTACCGCCGCCGCGCTGGTCGCGCTCCATCACCCCCTCGGCGGTAAGACCGGGACCACCAACGATTTCACCGACGCCTGGTTCGTCGGCTTCTCGCCCTCAGTTACCTGCGGCGTCTGGAGTGGCTACGATGATCGCGAATCTCTCGGCGACAAGGAAACGGGCGCCCGAGTTGCTCTCCCAATTTGGACCAGTTTCATGAAAGTCGCGATTGCCTCGTCTCCCAACGAATCCTTCCTCGGCGACCAGCCCGCTTCACCGGTTACGCAATCCGTCTCGCTACCCGCTCAACGCTAGAGCGAACGCGTGCCGTCGTGTCCCCTGTGCCCCCGGCCAGCGTGCGTGCGTTTCCGGTTGAGCGATCCTGGGCCTCGCTCAGCGAGCGCGTTGTTCATGAGGGCCAAAGTGGTAGCTGATCCCATACATGTACGACATCACATCCAGGCCGGGATTCGAGGGCACCACGAAGGCGTTCGAAAAGTGGTAGTCGCCCATGCCCACGCGCAGATCCACTCTCTTTGCGAGGCGGATCTGCAGCCCAACGCTCGACTGCAGGCTGATGTTTTCGTAGCTCGCATTCGGAGACAATGCCTTCTGCGTAAACACCAGCAGGCCGCCTTTGGCCATCAGGTACGGTCTGACGGCCTTCCCATCCCGCCACAGAAAGCGGATTCCGATGGGTGTGATTCCGATTCCTGGCACGTACTGTCTGCGCCCTCTGTTCGTGGACTCCACTACGCCGTAGTAGTTCAGTTCGGCGGCCTCGTTTAGCAGCACGAACGGCAAAAATTCCGCCACATAGTACACCTGCGATCCCATGAAGTATCCCCAGGAATGCCGGTCGTACTCAACTCCCCCTGTGAACAGCTTTGCATCTGTCCCCTGGGCAAAGATATTGTAGTTGCCGAAGGAGCCCTGTCCTTCAAACGTCAGGTCGCTCTCCACCTGATGCCGGGCGGGAGGCGGACTTGCTCCTGCACTCGCTGTCGGTTGAGTGTCTCCGCTCGCCTGCCCCAGCGCGACGGAAGGCGCCAGCATGCTGATGGCCATGAGCGCCAGCGCGTAATACCGGCTAACACCCCGCCTGGAACGTTCCTTGTACCGGAAATAGAGGAACACCTGCGCGCAACCTCGATTCGTCTTCTTGCACCAGGCAGCGTGAATAAAAGCAGCGTTAATTAAATCTGGAGTCTACGCTCCGTCCCGCAAAATGCTCCAGGATTTGGCCCTCTGGGAACACCTGCAGCATCTCGGGTCCATCCCATTTCGCTCGCCTGCGCCTCAGAAGCGCCACACCAAACCGGCCGAGGCGCGGCCGAAGTTGGTGGGCAGGCCAGGGACGAAGATCGGCGTAATGTGAAATCCCTCGGATTCCCTGAAATACGCGTACTGATAATCTCCCGCAACCCGGATAGCGAAGTGCGGAGAAAGAGGCGTATCCACGCCGCCGCCGAAGATTGCGGAAAACGCCGCTGTATCTCCCACTGCTCCGCCCGCGCCCCAGTGCATGTTTACATTGCCTTCTCCAGCCAGTGCCTCCACGAAGGCGTACTCGCGCCCGAAGTTTCTGCCGTATTGCCCGCCGCCCATGATGAAGTATGGGTGCTCCAGCGCTCCCTGGCTGGTTCCTCGATATCCGAAGGCGCTGAGTTTGAAGCGCAGATCATGCCACGGCGGGATCGCGAAGCCCATGTCCCATCCATTCAGGGGATGATCGTGTCCGCTGACGCCGTTAAGGGAATTGGAGAGAAAGCTGTAGCCCCCGAACAACTGATATCGCGATGCAGGATTCGTCTGACCGTGAGCAACAGGTGCCGGAATCAGCAGCGCAACCGCGAACACCAGCCGCCACGGCACCCGGGTCCACCGGTTGATCGGTTCTTTTCCGGTCATCCCCACCGATTTGACCACAGCGTTCCCGTTTACGCCAGGGCCAACCGTCCCGTCGTACCCCCGCGCCTCTGGCAGGATGCTTAGGCTGCGTCCCCAACGCGAATATGAGATGGCAGAAAATTCAGCATCCATTCCCCCAACCATCTCCTCGTGAACAGCGTATGCCCTTCGAAGGACACGGTATACGATCCGTCCGGCAAATTCAGGGACTCCCCGCTGATGCGGCATCGCGTGAACCTTCGCCCGCTCAGCGAATGTTCGGTCCACAGCGTGAGAGTGCATTCGCTTTCACTCCCCATCCCCCGCACGATTCCACGCACAACCGACTGCACACACCCCTCCCGGGCCTGTATTAGCAACATTGGATGCGCCATCGGCTTGAGGGCGTTGACTGCTAATTGCAGTTTTCTTCCGGGACAGGTTCTTTCCGCGGCTCCTCCAGGTTCGTTCTCGCAGGCAAAGCTTCTCTCTTTTCGCCTTTGCGGAGCTAGCATGGAAAGCATGAAAAATTTGGCTGTCTTCCTGTGCTTTGCTGCCATACTCACGCTCTGCGCTCCCGCGCAATCTGCCCCCGACAACGGCTCGCCGCAGGCGAACGCCCAGCAGGGAATCCACGCCGTCGAGAACCTCGATCGCTGGCGCGAAACCCTGATCCCGATGTTCATGAATGACTACGGAGACCTGAATCGTTACCGCGCCGCTGACCTTGCACTTGGCTCACCCGCGCCCAACCAGCAGCGCGTCCTTTTCTTCGGCGACTCCATTACCGATATCTGGAACCTCGACCAGTCCTTCCCGGGGCGGCAGTACATCAATCGAGGCATTAGCGGCCAAACCACACCGCAAATGCTCGTCCGCTTCCGCCAGGACGTCATCGACCTCCATCCCGCCGTCGTCCTTATCCTTGCCGGCACCAACGACATCGCCGGCAATACCGGTCCCGAGTCCGTGGCCGAGATCGAAGGCAACTATGCCAGCATGGCCGAACTCGCCCGCGCCGCCGGCATCCGCGTCGTCTTCTCCTCCGTCACGCCCATCAACGGATCGCGCCCCGAATGGACGAACTATGCGCTGCTCCGCTCCCCGCGCAAGATTCTTGAGCTGAATGACTGGCTGCAGCACTACTGCGCGGAGCACGGCCTCGTTTATCTCGACTATTACTCAGCCATGGTCGACAGCGACGGCCGCATGAAGCCCGATCTTACTGGCGACGGCCTCCATCCCAACCTCGCCGGCTTCGCTGTCATGGCCCCGCTCGCCCAGGCCGCCATCGAGAAAGCCCTCAGCCAGCCCGTCACCCTAAATCAATAAGGCGGGGAGCTACCGGCCCTGCTGCGACTGACCCGGCAGCGCATCCAGCGCCAGATTCAGCTCCAGCACGTTCACCGTGGGCTCGCCGAGGAATCCAAATTGCCGTCCCGCGATGTGCGCCTCCACCAGCGCCTGCACTGTTTCTTCCGGCAGATGCCGCGCCGCCGCCACCATCGGCACCTGATACAGCGCGCCCTCAGGAGAAATGTCCGGATCGAGCCCCGAAGCCGACGTCGTCACCAGCCCGATCGGCACCGGGCCCTCTGCATCCGGATCGTCCTTATGCCACTCGGCCACCGCTCCGTCAATCCGCGTTACCAGCGCCTGATTTGTCGGTCCCAGATTCGACCCTCCTGAGCTGGTCGCATCCCAGCCATTGCCAGCCGCCGACGGGCGCGAGTGGAAGTACCGCGCGCTCGTGAATCCCTGCCCGATCAGCGCCGACCCCACTACCTGGCCGTCGCGCGTAATCAGCGAGCCGTTCGCCTTCGCCGGCATCATCAGTTGCGCCAGCGCTGTCACCAGCAGCGGGTACCCGATCCCCAGCAGAATCGTCGTGATGATGGTGTAGCGGACTGCAATCAGCAATGTGTTGCGCATCGTCGTCTCTCCCTTAAACCAGGTGCAGGCCGACCAGGGCCAGATCGATCAGCTTGATCCCGATGAACGGCACGATGATCCCGCCGATCCCGTACAGGATCAGGTTCCTCCGCAGCAGCGCCTGCGCCGACATCGGCTGATACTTCACGCCCCTCAACGCCAGCGGAATCAGCGCCACGATCACTACCGCGTTGAAGATCACCGCGGACAGAATCGCCGAGTGCGGCGTCGCCAGATGCATGATGTTCAGCGCATTCAGCACCGGGAATACTCCGGCGAACATCGCCGGAATAATCGCGAAGTACTTGGCTACGTCGTTCGCGATCGAAAACGTCGTCAGCGCGCCCCGCGTCATCAGCAGCTGCTTCCCGATCTCCACAATCTCGATCAGCTTCGTCGGGTTCGAATCCAGATCCACCATGTTCCCGGCCTCTTTCGCCGCCTGCGTGCCGGTATTCATCGCCACGCCCACATCGGCCTGCGCCAGCGCCGGCGCGTCGTTCGTGCCGTCGCCGGTCATCGCCACCAGCTTGCCCTTGCCCTGTTCGCGCTTGATCAGGTCCATCTTGTCCTTGGGCTTGGCCTCGGCCAGAAAATCGTCCACCCCCGCCTCGCGCGCGATGACCGCCGCCGTCAGCGGATTGTCGCCAGTGATCATGATGCTGCGAATGCCCATCGCCCGCAGCCGCGCCAGCCGGTCCTTCAGCCCGCCCTTCACGATGTCCTTCAGGTACACCACCCCCAGCGCCGTGGTATTTTCGGCCACCACCAGCGGAGTGCCGCCCAGCCGCGCAATCTCCTCCACGCGATCGGTCACCTGCCGCGGAAGGCTCGATCCCTGCGACTCCAGGAATCGAGCAATCGCATCCGCCGATCCCTTGCGGATCTTCGTGCCCGGCAGATCCACGCCCGACATCCGCGTCTGCGCGCTAAAAGGGACGAACTCCGCCCGCATTCCCGTCAGGTCGCGCCCGCGCAGGTTGTATTTTTCCTTCGCAAGCACCACGATCGACCGTCCCTCCGGCGTTTCGTCCGAGAGCGATGCCAGCTGCGCTGCATCCGCCAGCCGCTCCGTGCTGATCTCCGGACCAGGGAAGAACTCCGTTGCCTGCCGATTGCCCAGCGTGATGGTGCCCGTCTTGTCCAGCAGCAGCGTGTTCACATCGCCGGCCGCTTCCACCGCGCGCCCCGACATCGCCAGCACGTTGTACTGCACCAGCCGGTCCATCCCCGCAATGCCGATCGCGGACAACAGCGCCCCAATCGTCGTCGGAATCAGGCACACCAGCAGCGAAACCAGCACGAAGATCGTCTGCGGCGCATGCGAGTAAATCGCATACGGCTGCAGTGTCGCCACCGCCAGCAGGAAAATCACCGTCAGTCCCGCCAGCAGAATGCTCAGCGCGATCTCGTTTGGCGTCTTCTGCCGCTGCGCGCCTTCCACCAGCGCGATCATGCGGTCCAGGAAAGTCTCCCCGGGATTCGACGTGATCCGGATCCTGATCCAGTCCGACAGCACCCGCGTCCCGCCCGTCACCGCCGACCGGTCCCCGCCCGCCTCGCGAATCACCGGCGCCGACTCGCCCGTAATCGCCGACTCGTCCACCGACGCCACGCCCTCGATCACCTCGCCGTCGCCGGCAATAAACTGTCCCGCCTCGACCTTGATTACGTCCCCGGAGCGAAGCTGCGAGCTCGACACCGTTTCTACAGAGCCGTCATCGCGATACCGGTACGCAATCGTTTCACCCTTTGCCTTGCGCAGCGTGTCTGCCTGTGCTTTGCCGCGGCCCTCGGCGATCGCTTCCGCAAAATTCGCGAACAGCACCGTGAACCACAGCCACAGCGTGATCTGCAGATCGAATCCGATCGGTCGGCCGCGCAGTCCCTCTTCAATCAGCAGCGCGCTGGTGACCACGCTGCCCACTTCCACCACAAACATCACCGGGTTCTTCATCATCACCCGCGGATCGAGCTTGCGGATCGAGTCGACGACCGCCTGACGCAGGATCTCGGGATCCCAGAGACTCAGCTTCTTTGCCATAACCCTTTTCTCCTCGCCCTACGAAAACAGCACGCCGTGGTGCAGCAGCAGATGTTCCAGAATTGGTCCCAGGCTCAGCGCCGGGAAGAACGTCAGCGCGCCCACGATCAGAATCACTCCCGTCAGCAGCACCGTGAACAACGGCGTATTCACCGGGAACGTTCCAGGCGAAGGTGGAATGCTTTTCTTGCGGGCCAGATTGCCGGCCAGCGCCAACATCGGAATCATCATCATGAACCGGCCAATGAGCACATTGAAACCGGTCGTAATGTTGTAATAAGGGGTATTCGCGTTCAGTCCCGCGAACGCCGAGCCATTATTCCCGGCCGTCGAAACATACGCGTAAAGAATCTCCGTCAGTCCGTGCGGCCCGTTGTTTGCCAGGCTGCTCAGCCCAGCGTGCGACAGCACGCCAGCCGCAGTCAGCACCAGGATAACCAGTGGGAAGATGAGCAGGTACAGCATCGTCATCTTCACGTCATACGCTTCAATCTTCTTTCCCAGATACTCCGGCGTCCGTCCCACCATGAGACCGGCAATGAAGACGGAAAGCACGACATAGATGATCATGCCGTAAAGTCCCGACCCCACTCCGCCGAAGATAATTTCCCCCAGCATGATGTTGATCAGCGGCACCATTCCGCCCAGCGGCATATAGGAATCGTGCATCGAGTTCACCGCCCCGCAGCTCGCGTCCGTCGTAATCGTTGCGAACATCGCGGAGTCGGTGATGCCGAAGCGCGCTTCCTTGCCTTCCATATTCCCGCCCGGCTGCCGGACGCTCGCGTGCTGGTTCACACCGTGCAGCGCCGGACTGGGTTGCGACTCTGCCCAGTAACAGACGGTGAATCCCGCCGCAAACAGGATCGCCATGCAGGCGAACACCGCCCAACCATGCCCTGGCGAGCCAGTCATCCGCCCCAGCGTCACCGTCAGCGCACCGCCGATCAGGAAGATGAGAAACATCTCGATGAAATTGCTGAACGCCGTGGGATTTTCGAACGGATGCGCGCTGTTCGCGCTGAAGAACCCTCCGCCGTTCGTCCCCAGCTCCTTGATCGCTTCCTGCGACGCCACCGGCCCCTGCGCGATCGTCTGCGTCTGATGCTCCAGGGTGTGCGCCACGGTGTACGGATGCAGATTCTGGATCACTCCCTGGCTCACCAGCACGAGGGCGAAGACGATGCACAGGGGCACCAGAACGTAAAGACAACAGCGCGTGATGTCGACCCAGAAGTTTCCGATCGTCTTCGCTTCCCGTCGCGCGATGCCCCGCACCAGCGCAATGGCCACCGCGATGCCCACTCCGGCGCTCAGGAAGTTGTGGTAGGCAAGCCCGGCCATTTGCGTCAGGTAACTCATCGTCACGTCGTTGCTGTAGGCCTGCCAGTTGGTGTTGGTCGTGAACGACGCCGCGGTATTCCACGCCAGCAGCGCTCCCACGGCCGGCAAATGCTGCGGGTTCCACGGCAGAAAATGCTGCAGCCGCTCGAAGAAGTAGGTGAGCACCAGCGAAACGAAGCTGAACACGAGCATGGCCACGGCATATTCGCGCCACGTCATCTCCTCCTCATTGCGAATGCCGGAAATGCGATAGATTCCGTACTCCAGCGGTCTCAGGAAATGAAGCTTCCCCTCGAATACCTTCGCCATGTATATCCCCAGCGGGCGAACGCAAATGAGCAATGCCGCGAAGTAAACAGCGAACTGCAGCCATCCATTGGCAGTCATGGTCAGAATTTCTCCGGATAGAGCAAAGCCACCACGAGGTAGCCGAGCAGAAACACAGTGATGAGAACGACGATCAGCGTTGTAAGACTCATGCGTTTACCTCAGTTTCTCGCAGGCCTGCACGTAGAGGAGCGCAACCGCGAAGAAGACAATGGAGAAAACGATCATCAGAAGATCGATCATGGGGATTTCCTCCTACCACGAACCCTGTTTGCCGCCGTACCACCACACCAGCCCAAGGGTCGCGGTGTCCTGGTGGTTCACAGGCGCACCCGGGGTGCTGGTGATGAAGTAGCGGATATTACTCCAGTCGCGGCGGTATTCGAGGAATGCGTCGAATCCGTCGCCCAGCTGGTGCTTATAGGTGCCGGTGGCTTCCTTCAGCGCCTGCGCGGCATTGCTGAAGAGGCCCTCCCGGTCCGAAAGATATTCGCTGCGCGCGGCGAACGCCGCGCGCGCATTCAACTGGTACTGCAGGTAAACCGCTCCGCCGTCGACGTGGGATGGCGCAGACGATTCGCCCGGCGCGGCATTGGCCCACTCCCGCTCGATGTAGTAATCGCCCTCACCCGCTACGGTCAGCTTCGGCGTCGCCTGCCAGCTCGCGTAGCTGTCCAAAATATCGGTCTTGCCATTGGGGGCATGGCTGATCGGCGCTTCACACAGTCCCGGCTGCACCGGGTCGACGCAGTTTGTCGCCGGCACCGTGTTCGGATGTTCCTGGCCAAGGTAGTAATTCACGGTCCAGGCCAGATTCTTGTTCGGGGTCAGCACATATCCCCATAACTCGTCCTTGTAGCCGTTCGTCGGCTCTGACTGATTCGTCCCGTTCACCACCCAGTAATTCAGAGCCAGCCTGCTGTTAACCTGGTAAGTCGCCTTCAGGCCGGAGTGATAGAACGGCAGAAAGTAGAAGTAAGAGGACCGCGTGTAGTTCATCTGATCCTTGGCGTAGTTGCCCTCGATGCCCAGCGAACTCGCCCATTTCCCCATATTTAGGTTCAGGCCGCTGCCCACGGGAAGGATGTACGCGCCATACGCCTGGAAAATATTGCGGTAGATCTCCGGCCGCGGCTCGTTCGCCGGATTGCCCTGCAGCGTTTCCGTTGCCTGGCCGAACTGCAGATCCGTGCGGAAGCCGTAGCGCCGATGCACGGTCAGGTCAGGTTCGAGGTCGAAGATCAGGTCGGCCTGGTTGAGACTGAACGTATTGCTTAACACGTCGTAGGCGCGCAGATCGTTCACCCGGCCCACTGGCTGGTTAAAGTTGTATTCGTAATAGCCGTCGAAGTAGTAGTTCAGCGTCGCCCCGCCCGGCAGCGTCCCTGGCAGCCACGACGTTACCGGTGCGCTCGGCGCTGCCGAGGCCTGAGCCGGAAGAGAAGAGCTGGCGTTCGGCTCGCGCAACTCCTCCGTCGCTGAGGCAAGCGCCGCCGCCGGCGTCGCTCCCTCACTCGCCGATATCCGAAGCTCGCGAGGCGCACCAGTCTGCGAGCCGGCCAGCGAGGCCTGCAGTTGACGATTCTGCTCCTCCAGCGCAGACACGCGATGCTGGAGGTCGAGAACCATCTGACGTAACTGCTCGAATTCCATGGCGCTGGGTGCGCCCTGCGCTTGAGTGACTGGCGTAACCATCAAGAGGGAGACAGAAAGCAGAAGAATACCTCGGCTGGAGTGCATAAAGGCCTCGAGCAACTGTCCAGTGAAGCGTTGCAACCGGAAAACCGGCATAAGGGAGTTGTAAGGAAGTCGTAAAGGACTCCCGGCAACTCAGAACTTCACCAGGATGGCGAAGATGATTTTCTGCTCGTCGCGGCGCATATCGGGCTGCCAGAGATCCGGGTACGCAGAATTCGCAGCGCAGACAGCCTTCGCTCCTGCGATGTTGGCCGCATACTCCTGCCGGTAAGAGAGCCATGGCATTGTCGTGTACCCAATGCCGGAGTCAGCGGAGGTCGTCCCGTTGGTGCAGGTGAAATCCGCCGGGCTGCCGATGGTAGTAAGGGTATTGCCGCCCGGAGGTGTCGAGCCGCCGCGACCCGCCCAGTAGGGCACGTCGGAGTGACGATACCCGTACTCCGTGCGGAAGGTAATGTATTGGTTGGGCATGTAGTCCCAGGTCAGAGTCCCATCGTGGCCATGGAAGGGCTGGCCGGGATCTTCGGGGAAGTAGGCACTGCCGGTAACCGCGGTGGCCCCGTTGATGGGGGGCAGCAGAACAAGATAACGGCCCGGGTTGTTGATGAATCCGCCGCCGACCGTCAATCCGAACGTGTCCTTGTCGAACCACCAGCGGTTGTAGGCCATCGCGCCCAGGAAGCTCTGCTTCTGGTAGTAGATCGCGGGAGTGGTGGAGGTAGCCGGCGTGAAGATCTTGTGATTGGCCGATCCGGTACAGGCCACGCCGGTGCCGCTTTCGCAGCCGGCATCGGCAGTCACGGAGAACGCCATGCGGTCGAGCATGCGCTCGGGGTGGTCGTAATACTTGAGTTCGAAGCTGTCGTCGGTATGGAAGCGGGTGCGGCCGTGAACGCCGTAATCGTCCTCGCCGTAGCCGTAGTTATTCGCGATGATGTTGATGTTGTTGGTGGGGGTCCACTTGATCTGTCCGCCCAGTCCGGGCTTGGTTCCGAAGCGCGCATAAGACTGCCAGCCGTTGATAAACCAGGGCTCGATCTTCAGGTGCTGCGTCGGAAAAACCTGGACCCGTACTCCATTGAAAAACCATGGCGTGTTGGAAGAAACGAAGGATGGCTGATAAGCCCAGTTATCGAAGTTATAGAAGCTGAAGAGGCCGATGTAGGAGAGGAATATGCCACCGTCCAGGTTCACTCCGTGCATCACATCCCAGTGATAGCCGCCATAAGCCTCAGAGAGATAACGATAGGCATCGTCCAGATTCCACTGGCCGCGTGAGACGCTGGCGTCGTTACGCGGCGTCGTTACGGAGTATTCGCCGAACTGCGTCATTAGCCGGGCGTGGACGTGATCGATGAGCAGGTCGCCGCCCACTCCGAACTGTTCCAGCTGCACCTCCTGCGCACGGAAGACTTCACTGGAGCCTCCGATCGTGTCGTCGGCGGGATGGTTGAAGTCCAGGTTGTAATTCGTATCCACCCTGATTTCCGGCGTGAAGTATTTTGTGCACAGCGGACAATCGATGGTGCGCGGATTTCCGTTCAGCCAACCCCACCACGCGTCCGCAAAAGGTGTCACCTTGTCCACCGGAGCGCTGTTTTCGGCAGTAGTCCCCGCTGCAGAACCCGCAGGGGCAACAGAAGCGTTGCTGCCGTTTGCCGGCTCAGATGCGGCCACCGGCCCGGCGATCGTTTCGGCGGTCGCCGGGGCGGCGGTGGAAGACGACGTCGGCGCCGGCGTTAGCGCCGCCGCTGCTGTGCGCAGATTGCTGGCCGCGGCGGCATTGGACTGCTGGGCCCGGAGCTGCGCTTCCAACTCGTCAATGCGGCGTTTCATCGCGTCCAGTTCCTGAAGGATGGCGGCATCTGCGGAGGCGGGCGCTGGCGGGGTGGCACTCTTCACGTCATTGCCGGAGCCCGGCGAATTGCTTTGCGCACCGCAGACAGGGATCGCAAAACCGAAGCCAACCAGCACGAAGCAGGCTACGAACACACGAAGACGGAGTACGGGGATTAGCGACATGGGTAACCCTCTCTCGAACGCAGCCGCCCGTGGGCATAATCGCCCGTGCGTCATGCGCTCAAACTCTGAAGGCTACCGATCGCTCTGAAAGGAATCCCGAAGCAAATCGTGAGGAATTCGTAAGGACGATCCTGCGGTTACTCCGCAACCCCTTCCGGCACAAAGCGGTAGCCCACCCATGGCTCCGTCTGGATGTACTCTTTACCTTCGCTGCCCTGCAGCTTCTTGCGCAGTTGGCCCACAAACACGCGCAGATATTCTGACTGCTGTGCTGACTGCGCTCCCCATACCGCCGTCAGCAGCGCCCGGTGGGTCAGCACCTTGCCTGCGTTGCGCGCGAAGTACAGCAGCAGATCGAACTCACGCGGCGTCAGGTGCACTGGTTTTCCGCCCAGAAGCACGGTGTGGGCGGCAGGATCGATGACGAAGTCTCCCGCTTCGGCGGCTGACTCCGCTGGGCGCTCCGGCGTGCGGCGAAGATGGGCCCGCACCCGCGCTAGGAGCTCCTGAATGCTGAACGGTTTGGTTACATAGTCGTCGGCGCCCGCATCCAGGGCCTCCACCTTGGCGTGTTCCTGGTCGCGGACTGACAGCACCAGAATGGGCGTGTGGCTCTTGCGGCGCACCGCCCGGCACAGCTCCACGCCCGTCATGCCCGGCATCATCAGATCGGTGATCAGCAGGTCCGGCTGCCACTCCTCGAAAAGCCGCAGCGCTTCTTCCGGATCGTTAACCGTCCGCACGTCGTAGCGCTGAGCAGAAAGCGAGGCCCGAAGGACACGAGTGATCTGAATCTCGTCGTCGACAACAAGAATGCGTTCGGCCATGGCTCACGACAGCGGTATCATCGCCTGTCATGGAGAAGCATACCGCAGTGCGCATCCTCGGCCGTCTCGCCGTCGTCACCGCGGCGGCGTTCGGGCTGGTCGCGCTGTTCAACTGGGTGCTGCCGGCGAATCAAACCACCGTGGCGCTCGCCTTTCTCATGCTGGTGTTAGTAACCGCCTCGCGCTGGCGTCTGGTCTACGCCGTCTACGCATCGGTGCTGTGCGCGCTTCTCTATAATTTCTTCTTCCTTCCGCCCATCGGAAAGCTGACCATCGAAGACCCTCGGAACTGGGTCGCGTTGGCTGCCTTTCTCTGTTCCGGCGTGCTCGTCAGCCATCTCGCCACACGCGAGTTCGAGCACGCCGAAGTCTCCGAGCAGCGGCGCCGCGAAGTCGAGCGCCTCTACGAGTTCAGCCAGCAGCTTCTGCTTCAGGAGAATCCGCGCAGCCTCGCGCGAACCACGCCTTCGGCCGCGGTTGCAGCCTTTGGATTCCGCGCCGTGGCCCTGTATGTGCGCGATGAGGACGCCGTCTATTATTCCGACCCTGGCAACGAACTCCTGCCCGCCGTGGAACTGAAGCTTGCGGCCAACCAAGGCGATTCCGCAGCGATTGCGCGCGACGGGTGCCGCGTAATTCCGCTCTCGCTCGGCATGCGCTCGCCCGGAGTGCTGGCCGTGACCGACGGCGGCTATTCTCCCCAGATCTATGAAGCCATCGGCAGTCTCGTTGCCATTGCTTTGGAGCGCGCTGCGGCTTTGGAACGCAGCAGCCGCCTCGAGGCCTCGCGCGAAAGTGAGCGCCTCCGCAGTGCGTTGCTCGATTCCGTAACCCACGACCTGCGCACCCCGCTCACCGCCATTCGCGCTGCCGCAACCACCCTCGTCAGTCAGCCCGACCTGCCCGATGCTGAGCGCGATGAGCTGGCGGCGGTAGTGGATGAGGAAAGCGCTCGTCTCGACCGCCTGATCGGCCAGGCCGTTGAGATGGCGCAACTGGACGCCGAAGCCGTCAGGATCGATGCGAGGCCACAAGGCGTGCGGGAACTGATCGAGACCACGCTTGTGGAGATGCGTCCTCTGCTGCGCGGACGCACGGTCAATGTGGAGGCCGCCGATAATTTGCCCAAAGCACCCATGGATCGCGCGCTGATGTGCCGCGTCCTTCGGCACCTGATCGAGAATGCCGCTAAATACTCGCCCGCCGAATCGCCCATCGTCGTCAGCGCAGCCTGCGACCAGTACCGTCTGCTGGTGACCGTAGCGGATTGCGGTACGGGCATCGATCTCAGCGAGCAGCCCTTCGTCTTCGACAAGTTCTTCCGCGGCAGCAAACAGAAATCTCACGTTGCAGGCACCGGAATGGGCCTGGCCATCGCCCGGGCCATTGTCGAGGCGCACGGCGGGGGCATCGAGCTAAAGAGCCGGCCCGGCCAGGGATCGGAGTTCATCTTCTGGCTTCCGCTCGCTGCCGCGCCGGCATCGCTCTCCCGCCCGAAATCCTGATCGAGGCTCTGGGTTGTCCGGCGCTGAAACGCCTAACTATCATGGCAGTGTCATGCTCACACGGCGCAGGTTCCTCAGAAATACGGCGGCGCTGCTCCCGGCTGCTGCAATCGCGCGCGCGAACGCACGCGCAGTGTCGCCGCCCATCCCGCTGGGCGTGCAGCTTTACACAGTCCGCCGGCAGGCGCAGCAGGACTTACCCCACGTGCTGGAGCAGATTCGCCAAATCGGTTACCAGGAAGTGGAGACCTGCGCAGACAACTACACCTTCGCTGCCGACGCGTTGCGCCACATCATTGTGGACGCGGGCCTCCGCGTTCCCAGCGGACACTTCAATTACGAGGATCTGGGTTCGCGGATCAACTATGCCAGCCAGCTCGGCCTGGAGTGGATGGTCTGCCCCATGATCCCGCAGTCCATGTGGGGATCGGCCGACGCATTCCGCACGGCGGCGAATCAATTCAATGACTGGGCGAAAGGCGCGAAGGACCTGGGCATGCGCTTCGCGTTTCATAACCACAATTACGAATTTGCGCCGCTCCAGCAGGAACCCGGTGCAACTGTCGCCTCCGCAACCCTCACCGGCTACGACATCCTCATCGAGAACACGGATCCCGAGTTAGTCTTCTTCGAGCTGGACTGTTACTGGGTGGCTCAGGCTGGCCTCGATCCGGTGCGCCTCATGAGGTGCCTGGGCCCGCGGCTCCGCATGGTGCACCTCAAGGACCGCGCCCCGGGCTCGTCGCCCTCGTTCGTTCCCGACGCAGCAGCCGCTCATTTTGTCCCAGTGGGCCGCGGCACCCTGGACTGGATGTCCATCCTCTCCGAGGGACGGCGTCTCGGCGTCGAACACTATTTCGTGGAACAGGACCAGACCCGGGGTTCGCCCATCGACGCCCTGCGGCAGAGTTACCGCTATCTGAACACGATCGCTTAGCTGCGCGCGACCCAGAAACTGCAGGGCCACACGTTGTTCTCGTCGAGCGTCGGTGCAAATACCTTCAGCTCGGCGGGCATCCGCGTAAAACTGCCCACCCATCCCGGAAACGCCTGGCGCAGCACGTCTGGATGGAACTGCTGCATCGCGCTCGACGCCCACATTACCCGGAAGGCGCAGTTAAAGGACAGAAATGCCTCCAGCATGTACTGCTCGCCCCAGAAGCACAGATTCGTCATCACGAATTTCTCCGGGTAGTCGAGCGGCGTAAAAATATCGTGAAAATGAATCAGCACGCCCGGCGCAATCTCCGGCAGGATGCGCAGCACCTCGTACAGCACGTCGCTGTCCATCGAAACCACGTGGCTCGAATCGATAAAGAGGATGTCGTTGTGCTGGAGAGTCCGGAAAAGGTCCAGCGGAACCTGCTGCACCGGCTTCTCCATCAGCTCGGTCAATCCCGCGAGACCCTCCTTCAGATAAGGCGCCGGATGCGGTTCGATGCTGATCAATTCGCCCGGCTCGCCATCTTCGGCATTCCGCCGCAGCGCCGCCGCCAGCACCAGCGTGGTGTTGCCGCTGCCGATCTCGATAATGCGCTTCGGTTTGCGATGTCGCACGAACGAATACGCGACTTCGGCATCGATGCGCTCAAAAAAGCCGTTATTAAAGTGAAACTCGCGCTTGCCCCCAGGCAGCGTTTCCGGGAAATTCCACTCCGCCGAGTAGGGCAGAATATCCGTCTTCAGCCGCTGCACCTGCTCCGGCAGACGAAAATCCACCGCCGTGCAGGGCCTGCACTCCTTCCAGTCTTTGCCCTGGAACGACTTTAGCTTTGGTACCGGAAAGTAGAAGTGGGAGGGTGTGACGCTGACCCCCAATCCCCCCTGCACAGCCTGAAACAAGGACGAAAGGGTCACGCGGACCCGGGCACTGCGCATGATGCTGCCCACAGAATCTCCTCAGATTGTATGACTTGCATTCCTGCTAGGCCGATCCGCAGGAACTTCGAACTTTGCTGACATGTTTGATGACGAATTCCCATAAGGGCTGCCTGAGGTCCGTCCACTTTGGCGGTTCCCCCCGCCCGCGTATCCCGTGTCTGCGGGCCGCTTTGCATCTGGCGCGATAAAATAACAAGATGTTCCCCTTGGGGCAGACGGCGGGAGACACGCGCCCATGATGCGCTTCTGGCGCCTTCTCTGCTACGCGCGCCGCTATTGGCTGCAGGCCCTTTCCGCTGTGCTGCTGGCTGCCGGAGTCGGCTTGTTTGACGCCTTCCGTGTCCTGCTCATCGGCCCGATCTTCGACAGCGTCCTCCACCCGGAAGCTGCGACCAGCCATGCGCGGCAGACTCCGCTGCTCGGCTCCATCGGTGCGCGCTGGCATATCGACATCACCCCGCAGATGCTCGTCCCCCATTGGCTGCACATTAACAATGTGTGGGGCGTCATCGCCTTTGCCTTTGTCGCCTCGACCCTCCTCAAAGGCATCTGCGATTACACCGGCACCTATCTGGCCAATTATGCCGGCTACGGCATGATCACCGACATGCGCGATGACCTCTATGAGGCCATCCTCCGCCGCTCGGTCGCCTTCTTCCAGAAACACACCACCGGTACGCTGCTCTCAGCGCTCATCACCGACATCGAGCGCGTTCAGTACGCCACGTCAACCATCCTCTCGGACTTTCTCCAGCAATTCTGCACCCTGCTCTGCATGATCGTGGTGGTAGTGGGGCTGGGCGGACGGCTGGCCTGGGTATTGCTGATCTTTATCCCCATCGCCGTCGGCTCGATTGCCCGCATCGGCCGGGATGTGCGTCGAACCACACGCAGGGGCCAGGACAAGCTGGCCGATATCCAGAACATCCTGCACGAGACGATTACCGGCAACCGCATCGTCAAGGCCTTCAACATGGAGTTCTGGGAACTGGTGCGCTTCCGCCAGGCCGCCCGGCGGCTCTTCCGCGCCAATCTCCGCCTGGTGCGCGCCCAGGCGATGACCTCTCCGCTGATGGATTTTATCGGCGCGGTGGCGATTGCGGCCCTGCTCTGGGTCGGCCGCAACGAAATCGGTCACGGAGTCATGAAAGAAGGCATATTTTTCGCCTTCATCGTGGCCCTGTTCAAGATGTACGATCCCATCCGCCGTTTCGGCGTCTATTACAACAATTTCCAGCAGGCTGCCGGTGCGTCGGCGGCAATTTTCGACTTCATGGACGACCAGGACGAGGTGCTGGAAGCGAAGCACCCGAAGACGCTGAAGCCGTTCCACGACGAGATCAGGTTGGACGGCGTGAGCTTCTGCTATCGCGATCAGGATGCGAACGGCGACGGCCCCCGCGTGATCCTTGACGAGATCAACCTCACCATCCACCGCGGCGAAGTCGTCGCGCTCGTGGGGCCCAGCGGAGCAGGGAAGTCCACCCTGGTCAACCTCATCCCGCGATTCTTCGACGTCACCAGCGGACGGATTCTTATCGACGGCGTCGACGTGCGCGAAGCCAGCCTCTCCTCCCTGCGCGCCCAGATCGGCAAGGTCACGCAGGAAACCATCCTCTTCAACGACACCGTCCGCAACAATATCGCCTATGGCCAGCCCGATGTTCCTTTCGCGCGCGTGTTGGCTGCCGCCAAAGCCGCTCTCGCGCATGACTTCATCGAGCGCATGCCGGACAGCTACGACACCGTCATCGGCGAGAAGGGTTTCCGCCTCTCCGGCGGTGAGCGCCAGCGTCTCGCCATCGCCCGCGCCATCCTGAAGAACGCTCCCGTCCTCATTCTGGACGAGGCGACCTCCGCGCTGGACGCCGAGAGCGAGGCGCTGGTTCAGGAAGCGCTGGGGAATCTAATGGCCGCACGCACCGTGATCGTCATCGCGCATCGTCTCTCCACGGTGCGCCGCGCCAACCGGATCGCTGTGCTCGAACAGGGCCGCATCACCGCCATTGGTTCGCACGAGGAGTTGCTGCAGTCCTCGCCCACCTACCAGAAGCTCTATCGCCTGCAGTTTATGGATCCCGACGAGCCCAACGGGAACCACCTGGCCGCCCTTGCGGCCCATGCTGAAGATGAGCCGATTGCGCAGAGTGAAACGGCGATCGCTGGAAAGACAGGACGATGACCAAATCGAAGCAGCCGGTGTTCTCCATGACTGGCTTTGCTCGGCGCAGTGGGCGTGTCTCCGAGACCCTCGGATTTTCGCTCAGCCTCAAAAGTGTGAACCACCGCTACCTCGATCTCCATCTGCGCCTGCCCGGCGGAGCTGAAGAGCTGGAGATGCAGCTGCGGCGCCTGCTCAAGGAGAAGCTGCATCGCGGACACGTTGAGGTCACCCTCAACGTCGAGCGCAGCCAGAAGGCCGACGCTGGGTACGACCATGCCCTCGTCGCCGCCTATGTCGAAGCCTTTCGCGCCGCCGCGCACGAGCATGGACTGAAGGGCGAGCCGGATCTTAATGCAATCCTTCGCCTTCCCGGCGCCCTGCTCGCTGAGGCCCGCAGCGGTGAGGAAGAGACGCGGGCAGTTCAGGAGGCCGCGATCGAAGAACTCGATGCGCTGGTCGCCGCTCTCAACGCCATGCGTGCTCAGGAAGGCAGCGGCCTCGCCGGCGAGCTGCGCGCAGGCATGCTGCGTCTGCGTCGCCTGGTCGACGATGCCGCCCTCCTGCGCGAAAATGTCCGCCAGGCGTACTTCGAACGTCTGAGCCAGCGGCTTGAGGCCATGGTGGGTGGCGGTTTCGACAAGGATCGAATCCTGCAGGAAGCCGCCCTCATCGCCGATCGGAGCGACGTGGAAGAGGAGGTTGCCCGCCTGCGCACCCACATCGATCACTTCACCGGCCTTCTGGATGAAGGCGGCGAAGTCGGCAAAAAACTCGATTTCCTGTTGCAGGAAATGAACCGCGAGGCCAATACTCTACTTTCAAAGACCAGCGGCGTGGCCAGGAACGGAACCCGCGTTACCGAAGCCGGGCTGGGCATGAAGGCAGAGATCGAGAAGGCGCGGGAACAGGTGCAGAACCTGGAGTAAAGATTCGGAGCGAGGGAAAGAGACGCTTGGCTGGGATTCTGTTCATCATTTCAGCGCCATCGGGGTCGGGCAAGTCCACCGTCGTCAATCAGCTGCGTTCGCTGGTCGCCGGGCTCGAATTCTCCATCTCGTGGACCACGCGCAGTCCGCGCGGATCGGAGATCGATTCCCGCGAATACCACTTCACCACCCGCGAGCATTTCGAGCAGATGATTCGCGGCGGCGAGTTTCTCGAGTACGCCGAGGTCTTCGGCAACTATTACGGGACTGCCAGGGCCACGCTCCAGGAAGCCGTCTCCCATGGCCGCGACCTGCTGCTCGATATTGACGTCCAGGGCGCAGCGCAGGTTCGCAGGATCATCCCCGATGCGGTCTCCATTTTCCTCATGCCCCCGTCGCCCGACGTCCTCGCTTACCGCCTGCGCAACCGCAGCCGCGCCGAAGGCAGCGTGCAGGAGGTGATCATCGCCCGCAGGCTCGCCCGGGCGCGCCAGGAGATTGAGAATTACCGGGAATATGACTATATTCTCGTCAACGATATTTTGGACCGCGCGGTCGAGGAAATGGCCGCCATCGTGGCTGCGGAGCGCATCCGCCGCTACGAAACGGAAAACGGAAACTCGCCCGATCGCGAGCGCCTGCTGGAGATCGCCGAGGCCTGCCGCCAGGAGCACTCCCATGAGCGGATTCGGTCCGTGCTGGCGGCGTTCGGCGTCACCGACGGGACGGCAAGCTAAGTACGCGGAGATCAATTCGAAGGAGCAGGAAATGAGTATCGAACAGGACTTTGACAGCAATTTCCGGTACGTTCTGGTAGCGGCACGCCGCGCTCGCCAGTTGCAGAACGGTGCGGAACCGCTGGTTTCCACCCGTTCCCGTAAGGCCTGCCGCGTCGCGCAGGATGAAATCGCCGCCGGAAAAATCGCCTACGTCAAATCCGACGACGCCAAGGTCCTCAAACCCGAAGTCGATGCGCCCGATGTCCCCAGGTTCGCATCCTAGGCATCATCCGGACGCCTTTTCCACGCTCAGCGCCACTTGCGGCGCAGCGTAAAATCACCAGTATGAAGGTGACACTCGGGGTTTCCGGCGGCATCGCCGCCTACAAAGCTGCGGAGCTGGTTCGCGCCCTGCAGAAGCAGGCTCTGGACGTCGACGTCGTCATGACCGAGGCCGCGCAGCGCTTTATCCAGCCCCTCACCTTTGCCGCGCTCACCGGCCACAAAGTCATCACCAGCCTCTGGGATGCGCCCGGTTCCGCCGAGCCCGAATCCTCTTCCATCGAGCATATGGACGCGGCGCAAACCACCGACGCCCTCATCGTCGCGCCCGCCACCGCCAACCTGCTGGCGAAGTTCGCCCACGGCATCGCCGACGATTTCCTCACCACCCTCTACCTCGCAACCACCGCTCCCGTCATCGTGGCCCCGGCCATGAACGTGAACATGTGGCAGCACTCGGCGACCCAGGCGAATCTCGAAACTCTCGCCGCGCGCAGCGTGACCATCGTCGCGCCCGACTCCGGATACCTCGCCTGCGGCATGATCGGTGCGGGCCGTCTCGCCGAGATCGACGCCATCGTGGAGGCAGTCCTCGGCGTCCTTCACCACCGCAACGACCTCGCCGGGGAAACCGTGATGGTCACGGCCGGCGGAACGCGCGAGGCTCTCGATCCGGTGCGCTTCCTTGGCAATCGTTCCAGCGGCAAAATGGGCTACGCCGTCGCCGAAGCCGCGCAGCGGCGCGGCGCGCGCGTCATCCTGGTCTCGGCTCCAACCGCTCTGCGCGTGCCCGCAGGCTGCGAAGCCGTTACGGTTACCACCACCGAAGAGATGCGCCAGTCCGTCCTCGACCGCCTCGATCAGGCCACGATTATCATCAAAGCTGCCGCGGTTGCCGATTACCGCCCTCGCGTGCAGGCCGATCAGAAACTGCGCCGCAGCGGCCCGCTGACCCTGGAGCTGGAGCCCACGCAGGACATTCTCGCTGAGGTCGTCGCCCGCCGCCGCCCCGGCACCCTGGTCATCGGCTTTGCTGCCGAGACCGAAGACGTTCTCGCCCACGGGCGCGATAAGCTGCTGCGCAAAGGAGCCGACGCTATCGTGCTGAACGATGTATCGCGCGAAGGCCTGGGCTTTGATTCCGAGCGCAACGCGGTCACATTCCTCACCCGCGAGCGCGCCATCGAAATGCCCGAGATGACCAAGCGCGAGCTGGCCGATCACATCCTCGATGAGATTCTAGCCCTGCGCCGTCCCGCGCACGTGCTCGCCGAATCGGACACCACGGGAGATTAGGATTGGCGCGCAGGCTCTCCCCGGAAACTGAGCTGGCGGTGCGGGCACGGATCGCATATTTCCGCGATCTCGGCGTCTTCGATTTCTACCGCCGCGGCAATCCCGCCATCCCTCCCGCAGAAGAACCAGAAGAGATTCCCGCCGCCGTCGCGGCCGCCCCGGAGATCCCACGCATGCCAAAAGCCCCCGTTCTGCCGATCCTTGAGGAACCGTCAGCTCCCGTCGTCCCGAAAGACAAAGCCGCGGCCCTCCAGGCCATTCGCGACGACATCGGCGACTGTACGCGTTGTACTCTGGCCGCCGGCCGGAACAAGCTCGTCTTTGGCGATGGCGATCCCAACGCCCGTCTCATGTTCGTCGGCGAGGGTCCCGGAGCCGACGAAGACGCTCAGGGCCTGCCCTTCGTCGGCCGCGCCGGCCAGTTGCTCAACAACATGATCGCCGCCATGGGCCTCCGCCGCGATCAGGTCTACATCGCCAACATCGTCAAGTGCCGTCCGCCCCAGAATCGCGTCCCCGAGCCCCGGGAAGCCAACACCTGCTCGCCTTTCCTCTTCCGTCAGATTGACGTGATTCGCCCCGAGGTCATCGTCGCCCTCGGCGCAACCGCCGCCACGTATCTCCTCGGCGCCAAGAGTCCCCTCGCTGCGCTCCGTGGCCGTATCCGCCAATTCCGCGGTTCGAAACTCATCGTCACCTACCACCCCGCGTTCCTGCTCCGCGATCCCCGCCAGAAGAAGGAAGCCTGGGCCGATCTCCAGATCGCTATGTCGGAACTAGGGCTGAAGAAGGCCGGCGAGTAGCCGACTGGCGACCATCAACTGGCGACTTGGGACTTAGGACCGGCCACTGCCACTTCACCACGGCAACGTCTGATCCATATGGAAATACCCGCCCGTCGGCCCATCATCCGGCAGTGTGGCCAGCCGCACGCCCGTCTTCGCACCCTCCGGGATCTCCATCGGCGCCGCATCCGTGCCCATATCCGTCTTTACCCACCCCGGATGCGCGGAGTTCACCTTGATCTTCGTCCCGGAAAGCTCGTGCGCCAGATGAATCGTAAAGGCATTCAGCGCCGTCTTCGAAGCATCGTAGGCAAACGCCTTGGCGTCGTAGATCGGGGACTTCGGATCCGCGTGCAGCGTGAGCGACCCCAGAATGCTGGAGAGATTCACGATTCGTCCCGCCGGCGACTTGCGAATCAGCGGTAGCAGCGTCTGCGTGATCTGAATGACCCCGAAGAAGTTTGTATCAAACGTGTCGTGCAGAATCTCGGCAGACGTCGTGCTCGTCTTGTTGCCGCCCATGAAGTCTTCCTGGCTGATCCCCGCGTTGTTGATCAGAATGTCCAGCCGCCCGTAGTGCTTATCGAAGTATTCGTACGCTGCCTGATAATGCGCCGGCTTCGTGATGTCGAATCGCAGCGCCTCCGCCTTGATTCCTTCCGCCTTCAGCTTCTGCGCCGCGGCCGCGCCTTTCTCCGGATCCCGCGAGCCGATCACAACCGCGATGCCGACTTTCCCCAGCTGCCGTGCGGTCTCAAACCCAATCCCCTTGTTTCCTCCGGTAATGAATGCGACCTTCTCCGCTGCCATACGCCCTCCGTAAACTTTTCCGTTGGATTCACCAGTTCGCAGCGGGATTCAGACCCTCCCGCCTCCTGCTTCTGTTACGCTCCGAAAAAGAATGCCTGCCTTCTGTGACGTCGCCGTGCCGGTGCCCCTCGACCGCCTTTTCACCTATTCGGTCGGCCAACATGCCCCGGCTGTCGGTGCGCGAGTTCTCGTCCCGTTCCGCAACGAAAAGCTCGCGGGCGTGGTCCTCCGCGTCCACGACGATCCGCCATCTGTCGAAACAAGGCCGCTGCTCGGTGTGCTCGATGCCGAATCGGTCCTCTCGCCCGAACTCATGGATCTCGGCCGCTGGATCGCAGACTACTATATTGCCCCGGTCGGAGAAGTCCTTCGCTCCATGCTGCCCCTCACCGGCGACGTGCGACGTCGCGTCCTCTATCGCATCACCGAAACCGGGCTGCAGACCCTGGCCCTGGCGGCCGACCGTGGTGCCTCGCGCCGTTCGCGCCTGCCCGCTGAGGACCAGGATCGCGAATACGCCGTCCTCAACGCGCTCGCCGGCGGCGACTCGCTTACAGCGGCACGCCTGCGTTCTGCAACGGGCGCATCGATCGCTCTCCTCCACGGGATGGTCCGCAAAAAGTGGATCGCCCGCGAGACCGCGGCCGAGCCCCGCGATGCGCGCCGAACCGTCCGCTATGCGGTGCTCGTCCCCGACGCGCGTCTGCCGAAGCTGAATGAGAATCAGCAATCGATTCTCGCTGAGCTGGCCGGCGCGAACGGCGAACTGCCCGTCGCCGAGCTGCGGCGTCTTGAAATCCCAGCCTCAACCCTCGCCACCCTCGTCAAGCGCGCCCTCGTGCGCATCGAGGAGCGGCCTGCGGAGTTTCACCTCAGCCGCCTGCCCACGTCCAGGCCTGACTACTCCCTCAACCCGGCCCAGCAATCAGCCCTCGAAACCATCGCCGAATCGGTCGAGTCCCGCGCCTTCCATCCCTTTCTCCTCCACGGTGTTACCGGATCCGGCAAGACCGCCGTCTATCTGGCCGCCATGCGCCGAGCGCTTGAAGCCGGGCGAAGTGCCATCCTGCTCGTCCCCGAAATCGGCCTTACGCCCGCCATGGCCGCCCAGCTCCATCACGCCTTCGGCGCCGAAGTCGCCCTGCTCCACTCGGGACTGACCCCCGAAGAGCGCGGCGAGCAATGGCATCGCATCCGCCGCGGAGAGGCGCGCGTGGTCGTCGGCACGCGCTCCGCAATCTTTGCTCCTGTCGACGATCTCGGCCTCGTCATTGTCGACGAAGAGCACGATTCGAGCTACAAGCAGGAGTCGACGCCTCGCTATCACGCTCGCGACGTGGCCGTGGTGCGCGGGCGCGGCGCCGGCGCCGTCGTGGTGCTGGGCTCCGCCACTCCCTCCCTCGAAACCTGGCAAAATGCCTTGAAGGGCAAGTACCAGCGCATCGAAATGCGCGAACGCGTCGAGCAGCGCTCCCTCCCCGAAGTCCGCCTCGTCGACATGCGTCAGGAATTCCAGGAGACCGGTCAGGAGCAGCTCTTTTCCCGCGCCCTCATCGAGGAAACGCAGGCGACCCTGGATCGCGGCGAACAGGCCATGATCCTCCTCAACCGCCGCGGCTACTCCTTCGTCGTCGTCTGCCGCGCCTGCGGAGAAAAGCTCGAGTGCGAGAACTGCTCCATCGCCCTCACCTATCACAAGGCCGGCGAGGACGGCCGCGC
>DATJQW010000003.1:0-21482 GCA_035505395.1 Acidobacteriaceae bacterium | reverse complement strand
CGCCATCCCGGCAGGACGCAGGCACAGGCCGCTGCCAGCAGCAGCAGCGCCGCACGTCCCCTGCTACGCCCACAATCGCCGAAGCACCACGGAAATCCTCCGGATCTTGCTCCGCGCCTTTGCTGGTTGTGATTTCCGCTGAAGCGGCGGTCCGCTCAGCCCTCTGCCGCATCCCCAGGCACGCCCGGCACGGGCTGTGCAGCGGCGCTGCCGCGCGCTGTGTTCTTCTCTGCGTACATATTCCGGTCCGCCGCAATACGCAGCCTCTCGGCGTTATCCGCGTCCTCAGGAAACATCGCGATGCCCACGCTCGCGCCCACAGTAACGGTGTGATCTTCCAGCTCGATCGGCTCTTTCAGCCGCTGTATCAGCGCATCGCCCACCCGTTCCGCGTCTTCCCGCGTGATGGGCTCTTCCAGAATCACGGCGAATTCGTCGCCCCCGGTGCGGGCCACCGTGTCCGACCGCCGCACGCGCGCCACAAACAGCGTTCCCACGCGCCGCAGCAGCAGGTCGCCGATATGGTGCCCCACCGTGTCGTTCACCCTCTTGAAGTGATCCAGATCGATCAGCAGCAGCGCCGCCCGGCTGCGATTGCGCCGCGCGCGCTCCAGCGCCTTGTCGATCCGGTCCTGAAAGAGCCTGCGGTTCGGCAGACCCGTCAGTTCGTCGTGCAGCGCCAGATACCGGTTGTGCTCGATCTGATCTTCCAGCAGCAGCAGAATCATGCCCACCGCCACCACGTACTTCGGCAGATTCCATACCTCGCTCTCCACGTGCAGGTGCGGCAGGTATGCCTGCAGCAGCGGAGCCACAACGAAAACCGCGGCCCAGCATGCAAACCCCGCCAAAGTCACCAGCGAGCCGGCGCTGGAACGCCGGTAGGCATACCAAAAATGGATGCAGCAGCCAAAATATACGGTGAAGATCACCGCGTCGAAGGCCCAGTCCGCGCCGTTCGGCCCGCGCTGCTGAACCGCCAGCAGAAACACCGCCAGCGCCACATACAAACCCACCAGGGACCAGCGCAGCGGGTGAGTAAAATGGCGCATCGCCAGCAGCGCCACCGTAAGCGGCGCGACCGCGAAAAGACCGGCAGCTGCGTCCAGCACCCACGCTGCATGCGGCGCTGTCGCGATAAGCCCGATATACAGCGTATTCGTTCCCAGCAGCACCAGCAGCATTCCGCGGCTGGAGGCGCGGCCGCGGTACGGCACGCAGGCCCACATAAACAGGATTCCCGCCCATGCCAGCGCATCCAGCCCGATCACCGAGGCCAGCGTCCCCCAGTTGCCCGGTGCTCCCGCAAACATATACGCCGCAAAGTGCAGCGCAATCATGGTCCAGCCGGTCAGCCACAGCCGCGACACCCGCGTTTGCCCCTGGCGCGCCACCGACCCGAATGCGCAGGTCAGCAGCGCCACCGCCGCTAAATCCGGCAATGTACTCCAGTTCATCATGCCGCTGTCTGCCTGAATCCCCCGGCATGCCCTCGTAACTTAGATATCGGCGACCCTGCGCCATACCTATAACCCATTTGTAATAGGGCGGATATCTTGAGTATGGAGCTAATGCAGCTGCTGCACTTTCGCGCCGGCCGGTATCTTTTCTTCGAATGTATCGTCATTGACCGGCTGATTTACCTTCAGCTTCTGGATGGTAATCAGAATCTGCTGCTGCTGCAACGGCCATCTTAGCGTAATCGTCCCCGGAAACTGCTCGCTCCCGAACGCCTGCAGCTCCCCATAGAGCGCCTGTGTCTGAATTTGACCATTCGCGCCATAGATATCTTCTTCGGTGGGCTGCAGATTGATCCGGCTGAAGTGAATCACCCGCTCGGTCTGCAGCAAATTGCTGGCGTCCTGGCGGTGCACCACCGTCAGCAGGTATTCCGGTTCGATCTCCAGTTTCTTCGTCTTCGCATCCACCACCGTACTGCTGTCCCCGGTCACCGTCATCAGATCCGTGCTGCCGATTTTCGGAACCAGCAGCGAATCGACGAACATGTAGGGCCTCATGTTTTCGAAGGCATTGGGCGACTCCTCGGTCACCGTGTTGCTCCCTTCGAAAGCCTCATTCTTCGGCGGGATCCACAGCTTGAATGTCGATCCATCGCTCGCCATGTCGAAGGCCGTTGAGTGGATCACCGGCAGAAACCCAATCACCCGCAGCGATTCCGGCTTGCGAATGATGATGTACCCGCTGAACGGCGTGATCGTCTTCACGCTGCCTTTCAGCGAACCCCCCTGCGTCGCCGTAAAGGTCACCGTCGCAAACATGGAGTTCACGAGGTCGTACCGCCGGTTAATCACCTCCACCAGTTGTTGGGGCGTGGCGCTCAGCACGTTCACCGGTATCTCCGCCTTGGGCACCCGGCGCGTGTGCCAGAGGCATCCGCTCAGCGCCGGCAGAGCCAGCGTCAGCGCAACAGCAATCCGCTTTCGGATTCGCTCGACTCCCCTCAACCCATCCACCTGATGTGTGACACGAAGCTGACTGACACCGTTCTCTCCCCCTGCGCTGCGCGGCGCTCTCACTGCGGCGCCGACTGTCGCAGTGCGCGCCGGTATGCCTGCACGTCTTTTGCGTGCTCCTCCAGCGTCGAGGAAAAGCGCGACTTCCCGCTGGGATCCGCGCTGGCTGCAACAAAGTACAGGTAATCCGTCTGGGCCGGGTGCATCGCCGCTGCCAGCGATTTCAGCCCAGGATTACAAATTGGTCCCGGAGGTAACCCAATATGCTGATACGTGTTATATGACGAGTCCGACTGTAGATCGGATTCGTAAATTGTGCCCCGATAGTTCCCTTGCAGCAGCGCCGCATAGATCACCGAAGGATCGGTCATCAGCGGCATGTCCTTCGCCATCCGGTTCACGAACACGCTTGCCACCAGCGGCCGCTCCGCTTCGATGGGCGTCTCCTTCTCCACCAGCGACGCCAGCGTCACGACCCGGTGATAGTCCCCCGTCAGGCCAATGGTGCGCGTCGACTCCCGAAACTGCCGCACCATCACCGCCATCATCTCCTGCGGCGTGGCATGCGGATCGAAATGATAAGTATTGGGGAACAGATACCCTTCCAGGCTGGGTGCCTCCGGGTCCAGATCGCTCACCAGCGACTTGTCCTGCCTGGCCGCGGCCACAAATGCGTCTTTCGACCCCAGCCCTGCCGCCTCCACACGCGCCGCGATATCGAAGATGTTCGAACCCTCCGGAATCGTGAGCGCGATCGTGTACACGTCGCCGCGATGCAGCCGGCTCCATACTTCTGCCATCCGTGCCGGATGGTTGAAGCGGTATTCCCCCGCCTTCAGCGATCCGCCCTTCACCACATCGAGGGCCAGGAAGACGTAGCGGCTCCGGATCAGACCCTGATCTTTCAGTTTGGCGGCAATCTCTGCGGTCGGCGTTCCCGGCGTAATCTCAACAAATGTGTCCGAATACGGACCGACGGGCACCAGCAGCGCCCACGCCACGGCGCCGGCAGCCACAAGAATCGCCAGAAAAAGCAGCAAAAAGAAGCGTCGCAACAAGACTCAATAACCTGTTTCCTTTGAAGTCCCTGACTCATTGTAAGATGCGGCCCTGCTCTCTGCTTCGCAGGCAACTACCCAGAGTTCTCCAGGTTTTGCACTACGATGAGGTGTGGAACCGCGAGTCCTCGGCCTAGATTTCGGCTCTCGCCGCATTGGCGTCGCCGTCTCCGATGAGCTGGGCCTCACAGCGCAGCCGGTCCTCACCCTCGTGAGGAAGAATCAGAAGCAGGACTTCAGATCCCTCGGCCGCCTCCTTCGCAAATTCGGCTGCTCTGAGATCGTCGTCGGTTACCCACTCCACCTTTCCGGAGACGTCAGCCCCCAGGCCCTCCGCACCGAGGCCTTCGCCGGCATTCTTCGCGAGACCTTCGCGTTGCCCGTCCACCTGTGGGATGAGCGCCTCACCTCCGCCGAGGCCCATCGCCATCTGGACGCCGCCGGCCGCGCCCCCTCCACCCACCGCGAAGTGGTCGACCAGGTCGCTGCCGTGTTGATATTGCAGAACTTCCTCGACGCCCGACGCTCCCGCAGCCTCATCGTATAATCGAAACAGGAGGATGGCTCCCCACCCTCCGGCTCCCTGTTTTACGGTGTCCGTTTCTCACCCGCCGCACCGGCTGGTGTCCCGCGCGGTGCCAGCGTGGTTTTGTTTCGCATACCGCCGGGAGCGGGAATCCTCCGTGATGGATCAACGCGCATGACCGAGCACATTAAACAGAAACTTCAGGCGGAAATCCGGCAGCTCGAGCACGAGCTGGCTCACGAGCTTCCCGCCGAAATCAAAAAGGCTGTCGCCATGGGCGACCTGAGCGAAAACGCCGAATACCATATGGCCAAGCAGCGCCAGGACTTCGTCAACGCGCGCCTCGGCCAGCTCAAGAAGCGCATGGCCGAACTTGCTCTCGTCAACCTGGCCAATATCCCCCGCGACCGGGCTGCCTTCGGTTCCACCGTTCTCGTCTACGACACCACCAAGGATGAGAAAATCGAGTACAAGCTCGTCACCAGCGAGGAATCCGACGTGAGCAAGGGCCTCATCTCCACCACCTCACCCATCGGCAAGGCGATCGTGGGCAAGCAGGTGGGCGATATGGCCACCGTCGTCACACCCAACGGCCGCCGTGAGCTCGAGATTCTCAAGCTGGCCACGATTCACGACGAAGCGGAAGCCGAAAACGGAAAGTAGAGGCCGCGATGGCCCCCGACTCCCAGCACCGAACCACCTGGACCAGCGCCTTTGGCCGCGCCTGCGGCGTGCTCCTGCAGTCCATCGTCAACGGCCTCTCGCTGACCCGCATTTCTCCCAACGCCCTCACCTTCATCGGGCTGCTCATCAATACCGGCGCCGCCGTCCTCTTCGGGCTCGGCAACCAGCACAACTACGTGCGCATGTTCTTTTATGCCGGCCTGGTCATCATTGGCGCCGGCATCTTCGACATGGTCGATGGCCGCGTCGCTCGCCAGACCCAGCAGGTCACCGTCTTCGGAGCGTTCTTTGACTCGGTCATCGATCGCTACTCCGACGTCGTTCTCTTCTTCGGATTGCTGGTTTTCTACGCGCGCGGCAACCGCCTCTTCTACGTCTTTCTTGCCGCCTTCGTCATGGTGACCTCGCTGCTGGTCAGCTATACACGCGCCCGCGCTGAAGCGCTTATCGGAACCTGCAAAGTCGGCTTTATGGAGCGCCCCGAACGCGTCGTGCTCATCATCCTCGGCGCTCTCTTCGAACGCTGGGACGTCATGGCTCCCGTCCTCTGGGTGCTGGCGCTCATCTCCACCATTACTGTCGTTCACCGCATTCGCTACACCTGGCAGCAGACCCGCCATCTTGCGCCGGCCCGCGAGCTCAAACCCCTCGTCCAGCCGGCCGTCCAACCCGCCGTGCAGCCTGTTGCGCTCCGCGAATCCGATCCGCGCCCCGATCCGCTGCCGGCGCCCAACAGACCCCACGCCTGAGCGCTCCCGCGCGGCGCCGTCAGTCGCCCACTTTTTCCAGCCGCGAATCCAGATATCGCCGGAAGATTTCGAGCCGCTCCACTCGCGGCATTGGCTCCGGTCCGACCCGCTGCCCCAGTTCCAGGCATTCGCGCTTGCCCCCGAACGCCGGCCACACCTGCAACCCCCCGCCGTTCGGATTACCCGTCTTCACAAAATTCGACCAGTAGCCAACGATCGCCCGCGCCAGTTGCGCATCCTCCGGCTTCTTCACCCAGCTTGTCCAGTAGCGCCCGCTCAGAAACATCAGCTCCTCGCTGTGGAACGCCCCCAGACTGGCGAACGGCCCGCTGCCCACGTACGTAAAGCGGTACAGATACGCCGGCCGCCCGGTCGTCGCCATCTGCTTCGCCAGCAGCCACGCGCTGAACGCGAAATCGTAATCGCTGAACATGGTCCGGAATTCCTCCGGCACCTCAGCATCCTGCCGCACCGGATACGCTGCGAACACCTCATCCGCCATCCCACCGAACTCCCGCTTCAGCCACGCCCGATAATTCTCGACCATCTTCGGATAGCGATTCCCCCCTCCTACCAGCGGACTGTCAAAGATCGACACCTCATCCTCATTCGTTCCCAACATCACCGGAATCCGCGCCTGCTCCCCGCGGGCGAACGTCACTGCCGGCTGCTGCGGCAACACCCATCCATCGATGTTCGGCTCCAGGTCCACGTTATCGTCGCCTGCGGCCGTCTCCAGAATCCGCTCCGCCGGAATGGCCCGCAGCGCCGCAACCGCCTGTGGTCCCGCGCTCACTCCCAGATCCTTCGCCAGCCGCTCCCCGCTCGTTTCCTCCTCGCTCAACTTCGGATACACCGAGTCCACGCACGTTCCGCTCTCCAGGATCGCACCCTCAAACAATCCCCTCGCCAGCGGCGACGCCATCAGGATGCACACATCTTCCGACCCCGACGACTGTCCCGCAATCGTCACTCGCCCGGGATCGCCGCCAAACCGCGCGATATTCCGCCGCACCCACTCGAGCGCCGCAATCTGATCCAGATGCCCGTAGTTTCCCGACGCATGATGCTTCGACTCCGCGTCCAGCCCCGGATACGTGAAGAACCCAAACGCTCCCAGCCGATAATTGAAGCTCACCACCACCACGCCGGTCTTTGCCAGATTCACGCCCAGCGGCGGCCATTCGCCCGACCCCTCCACGTTGCCGCCGCCATGCACCCACACCAACACCGGCAGCGCCTTCGCCGGATGCAGCTCCGGCGTCCACACGTTCAGGTAGAGGCACGCCTCGTTGGTCTCCATTTTCCGGATGCCCAGCATCTCCGGCAGCCACGGGCTGGGTTTCTGCGGGCAGGCCGGCCCCCACTCCGTCGCCTCGCGTACTCCGCTCCACTTCGGCGCCGGCTGCGGAGGCCGCCAGCGCAGGTCGCCCACCGGCTGGGCCGCAAACGGAATCCCCAGGAACTCCCCTCCCCGCGGCAGCGCCGCCACGGAAGCACGGCGCACCGCGCCGCTGTCAGTCGTCACTGCCGGCCCCGAAGCCTCCGCGTAAGCCATCCCCACAACCGCCAGCACAACAACCAGCAACCATGATCTCCTCAACCGTCTCGCCATCCCCACCCCGGCTCCCTGTGCACTCTCTGCCGCTTTCGCTATCGTAATCAGATATGCGCCGGCGTTTGTTCCCGTTCTGGATCCTCTTCAGTTTCGCCGCCGCGGCGCAAACAGCCGGAGCTCCCGCCGGAGCCGCTGCCCCATACACCCTCCGCGTCTCCGCCAACGAAATCTCTCTCACCTTCCATGCTGCAGCCCCCAACGGCGCCCCGCTCACCCATCTCACTCGCGCCGATCTTCACCTCACCGACAATGGCAAGCGGCAGACCAACATCGTCATGCTCCAGGAGTACGACAACCTCCCCATCCGCGCCGGATTCCTCTTCGATACCAGCGCCTCGATGATGGGCCTCATCGATTTCAACCGCTCCATCATCCGCGTCTACGCTTCGCAGCTGCTGCGTCCGGGCTACGACCAGGCCTTCGTCGAGCAGTTCGACACGCAGACCTTGATCCGCCAGGACTGGACCGGCAGCTCCGCCGCCGTCGCCTCAGGAGCGGCAGCCGTGGGCAACACGCCCGACCGCTACGACCCGCTAACCGCCATCTTCGACTCGCTCTACACCACCTGCCGCGACCAGTGGAAGCCCGGCCTCGACCACCCCACCGGCAACTTCATCCTGCTCTTCAGCGACGGCGAAGACGATGCCAGCCACGCATACCTCAGCGAGGCCGTGGACATGTGCCAGCGCACCCGCACCACCATCTACGCTTTCCTCAATGGCCGCCGCCGCGCCTTCTCCGACGGCTACCGCACCCTCCAGGACCTCACCGCGCAAACCGGCGGCCGCCTCTTCGTCAATCCCCACGGCAGCCAGATCATCGACGATCTCCGCATCATCGAGGCCGAGCAGCGCAACCAGTACCGCCTTGTTTACAAGCCTTCAAATTTCCAGGCCGACCGCAGCTTCCACCGCATCCGCCTCACCGTGGCGAACGCTCGCATCTCCACCCGCTCCGGCTACTACGCCTTCCCCCGCCCGTAGTCGCGCCACGGTACACTGGCGCCGCAAGGCGCGTCCGCCTGAACGGCTAGTTCTCGTGCAGCGCCGTCTTGGGATCCAAACCTGCCGCCCGCATGGCCGGCAGCCACGAGGCCAGCGCCGCGATCGCCAGAAAGGCCACCGTCATCACGGCATAGGTTTCCGGATCGGTCGACTTCACTCCCACCAGCATCGCGGTCATCACCCGCCCCAGCAGGATCGCCGCCACAATTCCCAGCGCAATCCCCACCACGCTCAGCCGCAGTCCCTGGGTCACAATCAGCTGCACGATGTCTCCGCGCTCGGCGCCCATGGCCATGCGGATCCCAATCTCCGGCGTCCGCTGCCTTACTGCTGTCGACAGCACACCGTACAGGCCCACGCCCGCCAGCGCGCCCGCAATAATCGCAAACGCCGCAATCAGCAGCAGCGAGAACCGCGTTCCCGCCTGCGCCGCATGCATCACCGTCTCCGCCGGCGCCACCTTTGTCACCAGATAACTGCGGCTGATGCTGGCGATCGCCGCCCGCACCTCGCCCTCATAGCTCGCCGGATCGCTCCGCGTGCGAATCGCCCACCACGGCGGGGTGAATCCGCCAAAATAGGCATCCGCAAAGTAGATCTGTTCCCGGCCCGGCACGGCCAGCGACTCCTCGCGCACGTGCCCAACCACACCGATGATCTGGACGAACACCGCCTGCGGAGTCTGCACCCGCGTCAGGATCCGCTTGCCCACTGCTGACTCGCCCGGAAACGCCTTCTTCGCAAGGTCCTCGTCCACCAGCACGTAGTCCCGGCCCGGCTGCTCATCGTCCTCCGTGAACGTCCGGCCGGCGAGCAGCGGCGTGTGCATCGCCTCAAAATATCCCGGGATCACAATCTGCAGTTCCGTCGCCTGGTAGCGGCTCGGATCCGACAGCGCCGCCTCCGTCCCCCATCGAACCGGGCTGTAGCCCCCGGTCAACGGAAAGGGAAACGATGCCGCCACGCTTTCTACCCCCGGAATCGCGCGGAGCCGGTCCTCGACCTCCCTCCGAATCGCCTCCCGCTGCGCCGGCGCCTGCGGCTCCCTTGCTCCGTTCAGCACCTGGAACGTCAGCAGATGGTGCGGATCGAACCCCGGATCGATCCGCTGGAGATCCAAAAAGCTCCGAAACATCAATCCCGATCCCACCAGCAGCACAAACGACAGCGCCACTTCCGCCGTCACCACCAGATTGCGCAGCGCCGCCCCGCTCGCCAGCCCCGAAGTCCGGCTGCTCCCGCGCAGCACATTCATCAGCGTCGGCTGCGAAGCCCTCCACGCCGGAGCCAGCCCGAACAGCACCGCGGCAACCAGTCCCGCCACTGCCGCAAACAGCAGCACCGTCCCGTCGATATGGATTTCGTCCAGCCGCGGCAAGTTCGCCGGGGCCAGCGCGCGCAGTTCCTGGATGCCCGCCCACGCCAGCGCCACGCCCGCCACAGTGCCCGCGATCGCCAGCAGACAAGCCTCGGTAAACAGCGGCGAGATCAGCTGCCGCCGGTTCGCGCCCATCGCCGCGCGCACCGCAAACTCCCCTTCCCGAAGCGACGCCCGCACCAGCAGCAGGTTGGCCACGTTCGCGCAGGCAATCAGCAGCAGAAACATCACCGAGCCCATCAGCGCCAGGATCGCCGGCCGCACCTCCTCCACCAGGTGTTGCTGCATCGGCGCCAGCGAAATGTGATACCCCACCGACGCATTCATGGGATTCATCCGCCGGCTCTCCGCCGCCACGGCATCTGCCTCGTCCTGCGCCTGCTTCACCGTCACACCGTCGCGCAGCCTTCCCACGGGCGTAATGCTGAAATCGTTGCGCTCGGCCGCGTCATAGTCCAGTCGGTTTGCCACCCACACATCCGGCGCATCTTCAATCAGGTCCTCCGGCGGAAAGTACAACCGGAAATGCGGCGCCAGCACCCCCACGATCACTGGATTCGCCCCGCTCGCATTTCCCATCGTGTGCCCCAGCACCGCGGGATTTCCGCCGTACCGTTTCTCGAAATACTCGTGACTCAGAATGGCCATCTGCGGCAGCCGCGGAGCCGCGGGAGCCGCGCCCTGTCCCTGCCCGCCCTGTGCCGCCGCTGCTGGCGGCTGCGGAATTCCATCCTGCGGATTAAAATCCCGGCCATCGACAATCTTCCCGCCCATGACATCGAAGAAGTTCGTCGTCACCACCGCCGTTGTGATCTGCTCGGGTCTGCCGTCGGGCAGCTGCGTGACCTGCTTGAACGAAAACACCCCCGCCATATCGGAAAAGGCGCTCTTCGTCCCATTTCGCAGATCGATGTAATCCGCGTTCGAGAACGGCAGCCCCTTCACGTTGCGCTTCTGCAGGTCCATCCCGCCAACCACCAGCTGCGCGGGATCCCGGTAGGGCAGCGGCGCGAGCAGAACTGCATCGGTCACGCTGAAGATGGCTGTGCTGGCGCCCACCCCCAGCGCGATGGTCAGAATCGCCACGACGGAGAAGCCCGGTCGCCTGGCCAGCGTCCGGCACGCGATGAGCACATTTTTCCAGTCCATAGAACCTCGCCGCATGAAAGCAGGCCCGGCAGTGTATCGCACCATTATGCCCTGAATCGCGAACGCCTGATTTGAAGCGGCTACAGCACTTCCCCCAGCAACCGAATCGCGTCCCGAATCTCGCGTTCGGTCAGCCGCGCGTAGGCCAGCTGGAATCCCGGCGGCGATGGCTGGCGCAGGTAGCAGTGCCTGATGCCGTAAACGCCCACGCCTCGCTTCGCCGCCTCGGCCTCCACGTCTGCCTCAGCAACCCGCTTCCGTGGCCACAGCACCACGTGCGCTCCTGACCCATCGCCGGTCACCTCCACGCGATCGCCGAAAGCCCGCTCCACCGCCTCCAGCAGCGCCGTGCGCCGTGCCGTATTTCTGCGCCGAAGCGCGCGCAGATGCCGCTCGTACAGACCACTCGAGATAAACTCCGCCAGCGTCTGCTGTTCCAGCGTCGCCGAGTGCAGATCGTTCAGCCACTTTGCTGCCGTGATCGCAGAAACCAGCGAGCGCGGCGGAATCAGATATCCGATGCGCAGCGACGCGAATACCGTGCGCGAAAACGTCCCGATGTATGCGATGCGCCCTTCTCGGTCCAGCCCCTGCAGCGACTCGAGCGGCCGCCCGCCGTAATGAAATTCTCCGTCGTAGTCATCCTCCACGATCACCGCATTCCGCTGGCTCGCCCACTCCAGCAGCTTCAGCCTTCGATCCAGGGGGAGGATCGCGCCCGTGGGAAACTGATGCGACGGCGTCACGAAAACCAGCTTCGCGTTCTCGGGCATTCTCTCCGGAATCAGCCCATCGCGATCGACCGGCACGCCGCGCAGTCTTGCCCCCGCCGCCAGCAGGGCCTCGCGTGTGCCGTTGTAGTGCGGGTCTTCGACGGCCACCACGTCGCCCGGCGCCACCAGCACCCGCATCACCAGGTCCAGCGCCTGCTGCGACCCGTTCACGATGATTACGTCCGATGGTTCGCACACCACCGCCCGCGAACGCCGCAGGTGCGCGCAGATCGCCTCGCGTAGCTTCTCGCTGCCGGTCGCAGCTCCGTAGTCGAATTGTCGCGCCGGCGCCTGGCGCGCCTGCCGCAGCAGCAGGCGCCGCCACGCTTCGAAGGGAAATGTCCCCAGATCGCTTCGCCCGAAAACAAAGTCATAGCGCAGCGGGCCGCTTCGCCGCTGCGGGCTGTCCACCGACGCCATCGACTTCTCCGCCGCCGCCCCGAAGCGCGACAGCCGCAGCTTCGCCGACCGCCGCTCCGCCCGCGCCGCATTGCCCGCCAGACGCGTGGAGACATACGTCCCCGAGCCGTGCCGTCCTTCCGCGAAACCCTCCGCCAGCAGCTGGTCGTACGCCAGCAGCACCACCGTGCGCGAAATGCCCAACTGTTCCGCCAGGTCGCGCGTGGAGGGCAGCCGCTCGCCGGCGCCCAGTTTCCCCGCAAGAATCGCCTGCCGTAACCCCTTGTAAACCTGGCGGAAAAGGGGTTCGCCGCCCCGCGAAAGTGGTATCGCCAATTGCATAAGAAATGGCTCTACTAAAGTACCATGCGCCAGGTCATCTTTGTAACAACCGAAGCTGCACAGCCCGGCTCCAGCCGGCTCTTCGGTCCACAGGAGCAACCCGATGCGTCCATTTCGTCATGCCCTCCGCCTTCTGGCCTCTTTCGCTCTCGCCCTGCCGCTGGCCGCTCAATCCGTTCCCGCCGCCGTGCCGACCCAGCCCATTCCCGAGGGGCCGCACGACTTCGATTTCGAGGTGGGCTCCTGGCATATCCACCTGAAAAGGCTCGCGCAGCGCCTCGCTGGTTCTCACACATGGGTCGAGTTCGACGGCACCTCCACCACCCGCGAAATCCTTGGCGGCCGCGGCGAGATCGAGCAGTTCGAAACCGACAGCCCCACAGGCCACATTGAGGGCCTCACGGTTCGCCTCTACGATCCGCAAACGCACCAGTGGCGCATCTACTGGGCCAACAACAGCGACGGCCAGCTCGGGACGCCCATGATCGGCTCCTTTC
Source organism: Acidobacteriaceae bacterium (assembly GCA_035505395.1). Lineage (GTDB taxonomy): Bacteria > Acidobacteriota > Terriglobia > Terriglobales > Acidobacteriaceae > Palsa-343. Next base: position 8,831 of record DATJQW010000003.1, on the reverse strand, counting down.
GCAACGGCGTCGGCGAATTCTACGATCAGGAGTTCTGGCAGGGCCGTTCCGTCTACGTGCGCTTTATCTGGTCGCAGATCGCCCCCACCTCGGCACACTTCGAGCAGTCCTATTCCGTCGATGGCGGCAAAACCTGGGAGGTGAACTGGATCACCGATCAGACCCGCACCGGCGGCGAGCCATCGTGGGATCAGACGCAGGAAAACCGCCCCAGCACTGCTTCCGACGACGCATCGGCCGCATCGATAACTTCGCTCCCCGACGGCCAGTACGATTTCGACTTCAACCTCGGCGTCTGGAAGACGCACATCGAGCGCCGCATCCATCCCCTCGACCACTCCGAGGAGTGGACCGAGCTGAACGGCACCGTCACCGTCCACAAGCTCTGGGGTGGACGCGCGTCGATCGAGGAGATCGACGCCAGCGGCGCTTCCGGCCATCTCCACGGCATCACGCTTTTCCTCTACGACCCGGAAACCCGTCAGTGGAGTCAGACCTTCGCCAGCGCCGACTCGGGCGAACTGGGGACGCCCGAGGTCGGCGTCTTCCGCGATGGACGCGGCTTCCTCGTCGATCAGGAGACCTTCCAGGGACGCACCATCCTGGTCAGCGCGGTCTGGTCGCAGATCGCCCCCGATTCGCACCACTTTGAGCAGTCGTTCTCCGACGATGGCGGCAAGACCTGGGAGCCGAACTTTGTCGCCAGCCTGACGCGGCTGTCGCATTAGCCGCAGGAGCATCGTCATGAGCAAGCCCCAGCCCCCGCGCCGTTCTCGCGATCTCGCCGCCAGCGACGGCTTCGATTCTCTCCACAGCACCGCACCGCGCCCCGCTGCCCGGAGCTTCGTGCCCTGCCTGGAGTGCGACCCATGGCGGCCCACCCCGGTCTCGCCGCGTTCTGTCGCGACTGTTGCCCGGGCGCGCCGTCGCATCCGCGAGCATCGTCCCTCGTCTGCCGCAGAGTCCCCGTGAAATCACGCAGCGCCATCCTGCTCACCGCCTGCGTGCTCGCCTGCGCGACACCGGTCTTCGCCGGCGTCGGCGAGGCCCAGCCCGCGCCCTGTGCCGATCGCCATCCCATGACCGACGCCTGGTTCACCGGGCCCATGCTCGCCAACACCGCAGCCACCGCACCGCGCGGCCATGTGCTCATGGAGCCGTACATCTACGACGTCGTCACCCAGGGCAACTACACCACCCGCGGCAAGCGCCAGAGCATGCCTCACCAGAACACCTTTGGCTCGCTCACCTACCTGATCTACGCGCTGACCGACACAATGGGCATCGGCCTCATTCCCACCTTCGACTACAGCACCATGACCGGCGTGCCCAGCAGCGCCGGACCGGGCCCGGGCGACCTCACCCTCCAGTTCCAGCGCCGCATCACGCAGTTTCAGCCCTGCGGATGGATGCCGACCATCTCGCTCGCCGTCCAGCAAACGCTTCCCACTGGCCGATACGACCAGCTCGGCGATCGCCCCACGGACGGCTTCGGCGCCGGCGCCTACACCACCACCCCTGAGTTTCTTTCGCAAATGTATTTCTGGCTGCCCAGGCGCCGCATCCTGCGCCTGCGCTTCAACGTCACCGACGCATTCTCCGCATCGGTTCCGCTTCAGGGTGCAAGCGTCTACGGCACCACCGCCGGATTCCACGGCAACGCCCATCCCGGCAGTTCCTTCTACATCGATACGTCGCTCGAATACAGCGCAACCCGGAGCTGGGTCCTCGCCCTCGATGCCACGTATCGCACCACCGGCGACACCCGCGTCACCGGGTATACCCTGCAAACTTCAGGAGCGCCCGGCCCCACCACCGAGACGCGTTCCGGCTGGAGCGATGAATACGGCCTCGCGCCCGCTGTCGAATACAGCTGGAAGCCGTGGATCGGGGTCCTCCTCGGCGTTCGCCTCTTTCCCGCCGGGCGCAACGTTCAGGACAGCATCACCCCGGCCATCGCCGTCAACATCGTCCACTAAGAGAAAAGGAGCAGCCTCGGCTGCCCCTCTCTCCCTCGCAACAATCTGTTTTGCGCGAAGCGCATCCGCCTGGACGGCCAGTCCTACCAGCGTCCCCACGCGCGGCTGATGTAGTCGGTCATGGTCATCGTAATCAGCACCAGGAACGTAAAGAAGCCGCAGGCCACGGTCAGCCTGGTGAGTTTCGAGCTGTATTTCACGTGCATGAAGAACAGCACCACCAGCGACATCTTGATGCACGCAATGGCCAGCGCCACGACGGCATTGAACTCGCCAAGGTCCACATAAGAGACCGCCGTCGTCGTAGCGGTGAACACCAGCAGCGACGCGCCGACGATCAGGTACACCTTCGGGGTCACGATGTGTTCTTCGTGATGCGTCGGCTCCGACGGCCCCATGTCCGGATGCGGAACGTGAAGATGATGATGATGTTCCTGCTGCTGTTCCATTCCCCGCTCCTGACTACCCAAGATGACTAACAACAAATGGCTGCATCTGACAGCTGCTTCACTGATGTCGACTGATCAGATACAGCAATGGGAATAAGAATATCCACACAATATCGACAAAGTGCCAGTACAACCCAAAGTTCTCGATTGGCGCCACGTGACCGTCGACGTATTTCCCCTTGTACGCCCCAATCAGCAGGATCGTCAGCAGCGATACCCCAATGATCATGTGCAGCGCGTGCATGCCCGTCATGGCGAAGTACAGCGAGAAATAGACGCTGGTCTTTTGCGCCATGTCCGGCGCCAGGGTGTCGTCCGGATACGCCTTTGTCCCGTGCTCGAGCGTGGCCGGGTTGAAGTTCAGTCCCGGAACGTGGTGCTCCACCCACTCGTCGTGCCACTCGTAGGCCTTCACGCACAGGAAGCCGCAGCCCAGGATGATGGTCACGATCATCCAGCCCATCAGCGACCGCCGCACCCGCGTCTCCGCCGCGTGCACCGCCATGGCCATGGTGAAGCTGGAAATGATCAGCAGCGTCGTGTTCAGCGTGCCTGCCCAGATGTGCAGCGAATGGCTGCCTGCAACGAAGGCCGGGTAATACCAGTTGCGGAAGATCAGGTAAGCGCAGAACAGCCCGCCGAAGAACATGATCTCCGTCAGCAGGAACAGCCACATGCCAAAGGTGGCCGCTTCCCGCTGCTGCGCCACATTTTCGAAATGGTGGCGCAGAAACGGCGGGTGCTCGTGCTCGATGTGCCCCGTCTCCACGGTCTGCGCGGCTACGCTTTGGCTATCCAACGGTCTGCACCTCGTTCCTGGTCTTGTTTGCCAGCCACTCGTAGTCGTACGCCTCGTGGGTCACAATCGGGGTTTCCGCGAAATTCTCCGTCAGCGGAGGCGACTGGATCTGCCACTCCAGCCCTGTCGCCTGCCATGGATTCGCCCCGGCGATCTTCCCGTACTTCAGCGACCACGTCAGATACAGCAGCGGCAGCAGGTAGCCTACACCCAGTACGCTGGCGCCCGCGCTCGAGAAGACGTTCAGTACCTGAAACTCCGGCGGATACGCAGCGTACCGCCGCGGCATGCCCAGGTACCCCAGGATGAACTGCGGGAAGAACGTCAGGATGAATCCCACAAAGGTGATCACCGCCGCCAGCTTCGAGACCCCTTCCGGATACATCCGCCCAGTGATCTTCGGCCACCAGAAGTGGACCCCCGACAGATACGCCATCAGCATGCCGCCCACCATCACAAAATGGAAGTGCGCCACGATGAAGTAGGTCTCCGTCAGGTGGATATCCATCCCCAGCGATCCCAGAAAGACCCCCGTCAGCCCGCCGATCGTGAACAGCCCCAGGAACCCGAACGCGTACAGCATCGGCGTCTCGAACGTGATCGATCCCTTATAGAGGGTCGCCGACCAGTTGAAAATCTTGATCGCCGACGGCACCGCGACCAGCATGGTCAGCAGCGAAAACACCAGCGCCGAGTAGTTCGAGATGCCCATGATGAACATGTGGTGCGCCCACACGAAGAATCCGAACACCGCAATCGCCACCGACGAGAACGCCACCGCCGTGTATCCGAAGACGCGCTTCCGCGAGAACGTGCTGATCACTTCGCTGATCACGCCCATCCCCGGCAGAATCATGATGTATACGGCCGGGTGCGAATAGAACCAGAACAGATGCTGGAAGAGCAGCGGATCGCCGCCCTTCGACGGATCGAATACCCCGATCCCGATGGTCCGCTCCAGCACCACCAGCACCAGCGTGATGGCCAGCACGGGCGTGCCCAGCACCATCAGGATCGACGCCGCGTAGTGCGACCACACGAACAGCGGCAGCCGGAACCACGTCATGCCCGGCGCCCGCATGCGGTGAATCGTCACGATGAAGTTCAGCCCGGTGAAGATCGAGCTGAAGCCCGCCACGAAAACTGCCAGACCTGCCGTCACGACGTTGGTGTTCAGATAATGCGTGCTCAGTGGGGTAGTGAACGTCCAGCCCGTATCCACGCCGCCAAAGACCAGCACGCAGATCATCATGATCCCCGCTGCGATGTACAGGTACCAGCTCAGCAGGTTGATCTTCGGAAACGCCAGGTCTTTGGCCCCCACCATGATCGGGATCAGGAAATTCCCAATCGTCGCCGGCACCGACGGCACCAGGAAGAGGAACACCATGATCAGGCCATGCGCCGTGAACACCTTGTTGTAGGTGTCCGCCGCCAGCAGGTCCGTGGTCGGCGTCAGCAGCTCCAGCCGGATCAGCGCCGCCATCGCCCCGCCGATGAAGAAGAAAAACGTGATCGAGATCATGTACAGGACCGCGATCCGCTTGTGGTCCCCCGTCAGCAGCCAGCTCTTCAGCCCGTACTCCTTGTTCAGGTACGAAACCTTCGGCAGCGTGGCCGTCGACTGATCCGGTAACGATACGATTGTGCTCATGGCTTCACCGTCCCTGGCGGGAGCGCGGGCGCGCTGGTTCCTGTCGGCGTCGCGCTCGTCTGCACCGGCTGGCTTGCGCTGTTGTCGATCGTCTGCTCGATCCGGTAATCCGAGTCGAGCTGCTTGATGTATTCCACCAGGTCGATCAGCCCGTCCTCTGTGACCTGTCCCTGATAAGTCGGCATGATCGGCGCGTACCCCGCCACCTGGTGCAGCGTCGGGTTCAGGATCGTGTCCCGCAGGAACGCGTCATCCACCGTCACAAATTGCCCGTTCTGCAGCTGCAGCCGCGCCCCGTAAACCTTCGCCAGATTTGGCCCGTGCGCGTTGGGCGTGTCGTTGTGGCAGCTGTTGCATCCCAGCGCCGCAAACAGCCGCTCCCCGTTCTGCGCCAGCGAGTGCCCGCTGGTCGACCCCGACGCCCACGCCTCGTAATCCTCCGGCTTCATCGCGTACACCCACCCGATCATCTGCGAGTGCAGCGTGCCGCAGTATTGCGTGCAGAAGAGGTGATAGACCCCCGGCTTGGTCGCCTCGAACCACACCGTGTTGTAGCGTCCCGGAATTACCTCGCGCTTCACGCGGAAGGCCGGCACGGAGAAGCTGTGAAACACATCCTGCGAGATCAGCGTCAGCTGGATGGGCCGGTTGATGGGGATGTGCAGCGCGTTAATCTCGTGCTGCCCGCCCGGATGCTCGATCTTCCACATCCACTGCTTGCCCACCACGTAGATGTTCATCGCGTTCGGCGGCGGGCTGTAGATGCGGAAGTACAAGAGCGCGCCCCAAACAAACGTGATCATGAACAGGATCAGCGGGATGATCGTCCACGTCGCTTCCAGCAGCGTCGACCCTTCGATCTGCGTCGCCACCGGGTGCCGGCTCTGCCGGTAGCGGATGGAGAACGTGACCACCAATGCCGCGACTGCTCCCAGCCCGATCACCGAAATAAAGATCAGAAAGAAATAGAGGGCGTCCGCGTACGGCGCAATGCTCGACGCCTCCGGCGGGAAGATCGCGAAGTTCGTGAGCCACTTAATCAGAAATTGCCAAAGTACCGGACTGATGAAATGCTGCATCGTCGCCCTTTATCCGTTCACCAGATGTTTGTTTCGGCCCTGCTCCACAGTCAGCGGGTTCAGCCGCGCCTCCCGTACGTCGCGCCGGAAATTCACCAGCATGTACCCGCCCAGCAGCAACATCGTCAACAGGCATCCCGCCTGCACTATCCGCGACACGATCAGGCTGTGCCGGTTCAGCGCCGGATCGTACCGGTAGCAGTAGGTCAGAATGTTGTCCACCGGCGACCCGATCGCTCCCTGCCCGGCCTCCACCAGACCCAGGTCCAGGTCCTTCGGCGAAAACTCCACGCCCAGGTAGTACTGCGACAGCCGGCCCTGCGGCGTCAGCACCTCGATCGCGCTGGCGTGCGCGTACTGCGACAGTTTCCCGTCCGGCCCCTGCACCTTCACATAGCCGAAGCCCACCGCCGTGGCCAGCGCGTTGATCGCCGGCTCCTGCCCGGTCAGGAAATGCCATCCGTACGCTGTCCCCGCCCGCCCGTAGCGCGTCACATACAGCGCCTTCTCCTTCGCCGCCATGGCCGGCGTCTCGGTTGGATCGATGCTCACGAAGACTACGTTGAAGTCGCGCCCCGGATTGAACTTCACCATCTCCAGCGCGCTCACCAGCCCGCCCATCTCTTCCGGGCACAGGATCTTGCACTGGTAATACACCAGCGAGAGAATCACCGGCCGCTTGCCGAAGTAATCTCCCAGGTGCACCAGCTTGCCCGTCTCGTCGCGAAACTCCAGGTTCAGCGGGATGGGCTGATTCAGCCGCTGCGCGATCGTAATGTGCTTCAGCATCGAGGGCTGCTGGTCCGCCGTCGGCCCAATCTGCTTCTCGCCATACCACGAGCTCTGCGCGCGCGCCGCGGATCCGGCCAGGCACAGGAGCGCGCACGCAAGCAGCATCCCTGCCGCCTTCGCCCATCCCCGCCTTGTCGCTCCGCTCCGCATCGCCAATCCCTGACCCTACTGCTCTTTCTCCGATGTCATCTGATCGTTGGCCACCTGTTGCTCGTATCCTGTCGGCGCAAATCCATTCGTCAGCGGCATCTGCACAGTCGGCGTTGAATCGCCCGTCATCAGCGCCTGCTGCTGCTCCTGCGGAGCCACCGGCAATCCCCGCTGCGCGATCAGTTCCATCGCCCGCTCGATCGGGATCCGCACCGTTCCCTTGCTCTCATCCACCCAGCTGTAATAGTTCAGCAGCAGATCCTCGCGCTGGTGCAGCGCCATCAGATCCGAATCGCCGTTGTCGATCTGCACCCGTGGGTTCGGAAACTGCTGCGCCAGCTTTGCCAGCTGCTCCTGTTCCAGCTGTGGATTCGAGCGGATCGCCATGGTCGTCGCAACCTGATTCGGAGCCTTCCACTTCGTCGTCGGTCCGTCCTCCCTGGCCATCCCCTCGTTGATCACCCGCCCCATCACGAAGCAGAGCACGAAGAACACGCCCACCGAGATGAACAGCCCCACCAGGAACACCATGATGCCCCCGGTGCTGGCGTCCGTCAGTTCATAACCTTCCCGGACGGACTGGTCGCCCAGGTGGCTCTTCGGGTCCAGGTTCCCGTGATTCTCCGGGTTATGCGTGGGCATAATCATGCTCCAGAATCTCCGCCAGATGCGGATCGTTGGTCGCGATCAGGGGCCGCCTCTTCAGCTGCTGGAAGTAGTACACCAGCCAGAAGCAGAACATCGCCGCCGGCATCGCCGCGTACTCCAGAATCCCCCACGTCAGCTGCAGGTTCCGCGCCGCGTCCCTAAAGGATGGCTCGATCAGCCAGAACAGATCCCAGAATCCGGCGAAGATCATCACGCAGCATGCGATCGCCAGCTTTCTCCCGATCCGCTTCAGATCTCTCGACAGCAGCAGGCTGAACGGAATCAGCCAGTGGAGAATCACATCCAGGGTCGCGATCACGCCCCATCCGCCGCGGATCCGGTCCAGATACCACGGAATCTCTTCCGGCGAGTTCCCCGACCAGATGATGATGAACGCGCCAAAGGCGAAGTAGATGTTGAGCATGACCAGCGCGAAGCAAAGCTTGCCCATGTCGTGCTGCTCGATCACGTGGAAAGTGCTCTTCATGGGCTCAGCCTTTTTGAGCGCCATGAGGGTGAGGATCGCCAGCGGCAGCACCACGAAGGGCTCGCCGACCAGGTACTGGAATCCGTAAATCGTCGAGTACCAGGTGGGGTCGATCGACATGACCCAGTAAATGACCAGCAGGAAGAGCAGCGCCGCGAAGAGCACCAGGCCGAAACCGCTCAGGTTCTCAAACCTGGTTCGCCAGTAGGCGACGTTCGGCTCGGGATCGGCGTCGCGTTTCAGCGACCAGCGGTTCAGCAGGAGAATGTAAACGCCGAAGATCGCGAAACAGAGCAGCGAGACGACCCAGTAGGCGGTCACGTTGAGCATGGGCTGCTTCCAGCGAATCGCGTGGGCAAGATCGTGGCTGATCCATCCGTTCTTTTCCGCGGTCGCCCAGTCGGCGAACTGCGCCCAGGTGTACAAGTGGCCGTAATCGGCGCCGAAGATGGCCACGGGAAGGAACAGCAGCACCACCAGCGGCCAGGTGCGGGTCATGGCTTCAAGGGGGCGGCGCACGATGAGGCCCCACTTGCCGCCCGAAAGGTACTGGACGAAGAGCAGCGCCATGGCCCCGTAGCAGAAGCCGAAGCACATGACGAAGCCATCGAGCCAGCCGCGCAGCAGGTGCTCCCAGCCCATCTGGTCCTGCGCCTGGCCGAGGAACGCCAGGATCACGGCGATCACCGAGCACACCAGCCCCACAACCAGCGCGCGCATGCGCCACGCGTTCACGAAGGCCGGCGCGTTCACCGTCGAAGTCAGCCCATCGCTGAAATGTCCGTTTGCCATGC
>DATJQW010000002.1:0-31762 GCA_035505395.1 Acidobacteriaceae bacterium | reverse complement strand
AAAGTGCGTCTCCGCGAGCATCGGCGACCACCGCCGATAGAGCGCCCGATTCGTCCACGGCGTTCCCTTGAACTCCCACTCGATGAACCACAGCTCGTCCGTCGTCCCGTACGCCGACTCCGTATTGAACATCCCGTCGTGCGTCACGATGCACCGGAACCGGTCCGTGTGCCCCAGGATCCAGTCCGCCATATACCCGCCATAGCTCGCGCCCAGCGCGCATTCCCGCGTCTTGTCGATGAACGGATAGTGCTGCTCGGCGTAATCGAGCCCGCGCATCAGGTCGATGTACGGCCGCCCGCCCCAGTCGCCATTCACGCGATCGACAAACGCCTGCCCGTACCCCACCGACCCTCCGGGATTGATCATCACGACGACATATCCGTTCGCCGCAAACAGCTCAGGATTCCACCGATACGACCACGAATCGCCCCACTCGCCCTCCGGCCCGCCATGAATCAGGAACTTCACGGGATATTTCTTGTGCGCATCGAACCCCGGCGGCTGAATCACGAATCCCTCAACCCGCACCTTGCCGTAGGACGTGAACCAGAACGATTGCATCTCCGGCAGCTCCAGCTGATCCAGAACCGAATCGTTCAGGTGAGACAGCCTCGATTCACTCACTTCGGTTTCGATCGCCGGAGGAGCATCGAGTCCGGACGCGCCGATCTCGGTGCCTGACCGCACCGGCCTGCTGTCAACCGTTGCGCCCGGGTGGGCCGGTTCGCTGAGCGCGAGCGACACGACCTCACCGGGCCGTCGCACGTTCATGTGCGACCCGATCAGGTGCTGTCCGTCGCTCGTCAGGTGCAGATCGCCATACGTGCCGTGGAACGCAAGGATTTCAGCCTTTCCATCCAGACTGACCTTCGCAATCGGCTCCTCACCCGCATTGCCGTAGGCAAAGTAAATCTCCTTCGAATCAGGCGCCCACGCTTCCTCATCCACCCATCGATCAAAATTCGGAAGCACCTCTCGAATCGCACCCGATCCCGCTGAATCGCTGCCCTTTGCACGGTCGTACACCACCAGCCGAAAGCGATCGCTTTCATACCCGGCCCGCTCCTGCATCCGCCACGCGATCCACTTCCCGTCCGGCGAGTACCGCGGCGTGAAGTTCCCGCCGGCACTCGTCGAAATCTTTACCGGCAGCGCATTCGGCTCTGCTTTTCCCGCATCGTCGAAAAGCCGCAGCGTGTAGATCGCCACGCTGGTGCTCAGCGCCGGATCGTCGACCTTCTTTTCCTCGAACGCAATCTCTTTCCCGTCTGGCGAGAACGCATACCCGTCCGGCTCGCCCAGCGAAAACGGCGGCACATCGTGCTCGTCCCCCGGATTCAGATCCCGAAAGCTCCCATCCGTCACCGACGCCAGAAACAAATGGCTCCGCTTGTCGTCGGTAAATGCGTTCCAGTGCCGGTAGAGCAGATGCGTAAAGATCTGCGCCTTCACCTTGCTCTCCGCCTGCGCCTCATCCTTCTGCTTGTCGCACGCGTCTTCATCCGCTCCCACCGGCGCGATCCCTGGCCCAGGGCCCGCACCCGGGGCCCCCGGCGAGTCAGCAGTCGACTCGCTGGGGTGGTCACTGCATTCCGGGTAGACCTGCGACAGGAACAAGATGTGCTGCCCATCGGGCGACCACATCGCCCCATCCGTCTCCGTGCTGATGTGCGTCAGCTCATGTGGCTCGCCGATCGTTCCATCCTCGCCGTTGAAATCCGCCAGCCAGATCTGCTGCCCGCCATCGCGCCCGCTCTCAAACAGGATTTGCTTCCCATCCGGCGAGAAGCGCCCCCGGCTCTCGCCCGCGTTCCACGCCAGCAGCGGACGCTCGGCTGCGCCGCCGCTTACCGGCACGATCCACAGGTGCGGCGTCCGCGTGTTCTCCTCCAGGTTCACGTCCGTCGCCGAAAACAGCACCCATTTTCCGTCCGGGGAGACGTCGATGTCCCCCAGCCGCCGCATCTTCATCATGTCTTCAAAGGTCATCGGCCGCCGCGCCGTGCCCGCCGTCCCCGCCGTCCCGGAACCCGCCACCGGAGCTGTCTGCGCCCCGGCCAGCGTCGCCGCCATCAGCGCCGTCGCCGCCCACACCACCGCCGCCCACACTTTGCCCCGCATCCTTCTGGCCCTTTCTTCTGTTCTGCGTTTGAAACCGGTCTTATGCTACATCGCGCGCGCCGGTGCCGCGCGCCTTCCCCCCGCGCGGCTGCGCTGCGGACTCAGCCACGGATTCCACCGCCTCCCTGGGCAACTCAATCGTCACCGCCGCTCCCCGCGGCTCGAGATTCGCGGCTGAAATCTCTCCGCCGTGTTCGCGGATGATGGAGTAGCACAGGCTCAGTCCCAGCCCGAACCCCTCGCCCGGGTTCCGCGTCGTGAAGAACGGATCGAAAGCGCGTCCCGGATCGCTGAATCCGGGACCGGTATCCGCAAACTGGATCCGCACGCTCTCCCGCAGCCCCGCAACCTCCACGCTCAGCCGCCGCTCCGCCTCTGCCGGCATCTCTTCAAACGCCGTGATCGCGTTCTTCACAATCTGCAGAAAGACCTGGCGGATCTGGTCCTCATTGGCCGTCACCCGCGGCAGGCCGTCAGGAATCTTCAGCTGCAAATCGACGCGCGTGCTCTCCAGATCGTGCCGCGCCAGCTTCTCGATGTCGCGCAGCAGTAATTCCACTGAGACCGGGCCGCGGCTGTCCGGCGTCACTTTCCTGAAGCGCACCAGGCTCTCAATAATCTTCTTCATCCGCCGCGCCTCGCCCAGAATCACCTGCGCGCGATCCCGCACTCCCGCGCTCTCGTGGTCGCTCAGCAGCTCGGCAAATCCGGTCACCGCCGTCAGCGGATTGTTCAGTTCGTGCGCCACTCCCCCCGCCAGCTGTCCCAGTCCCGCCAGCCGCTCGGAGTGCATCAGCCTCCGCAGCAGGCCCACCTGCTCCCGCGCCGCGCCGATGCGCGCCACCAGCAGCTCCAGCGGCAGAACGTCATCGGTGCGCAGCGGCATCCCCGGCTCGCGCAGCCCTCCCAGCAGCAGCGCCCCCTGCCAGCCGCCGTCGCGCACGCGAATCCCGATCATCCACGATTGGCGATAATTCAGCCCTGTCAGAACCATCCCCGGCGAAGCCTCCACCACCGGCGTCAGATCCACCTGCATCAGGTGGCCGATCTCCCGCGCCATGTACCGGGAGCTGGTCACCTCCGCCGCCTTCTCATCCGTCAAGCGTGCCCCGGCAAGGTTCAGCGCGCCGGCCACGTCATCCGGAATGCCCGCGTGCCCCGCCAGCCGATAGGTTCCCCCCGCGTTGCGCACGAAGATCGCTGCCTGCGCGAACCGGCTGGCCTCCACAATCGTCTCGCACACGCGATCGTACCGGCCCCCGCCCTCGTCCACCGGCATCACGTCCAGGAACAGCTCGTTGTACTTCTCCATCTCGCGGCGCGCCCGGCGGTCGCGCTGCTGGGCCGCCTGGTTCGATGCAATCTCGTCCTCCAGCACCAGAACGATCATGCCCAGCGCCGTGAGCACCTTCACCAGGTCGATCGCGCGCAGAAGCTCCGCCCGCGGATGCGCAGTCGCCGGAATCGCCCTCAGAATCCCCGGCACCGACCACACCGCCAGGCCGCCCACGGTAAACAGCACCCCCGTCGTCGCCCGCCGGAACGCCGATGCGAACAGCATCGCCGTCATCAGCAGAATGCCGCTGTGCACCAGCGACAGCGACTCGGAATACTCCCCGCGGTACGTCAGCCAGGCGCATCCCGCGCCCACCGCCAGCACCAGCGAGAGGCTCAGCCACTCCGGCACCAGATTCCGGTGCAGACTCCAGCGCGCTCCCACCACCAGCGTCACCACCAGGCAGACGAACAGCATGGTCCGCACCGCCGCGTCCGGAGCGCTGTCGAGCGAGCTCAGCGTGGCGTACAGCACCAGCGGCGCGCCAAAGGCGGTCACGTACAGGATCTTCGGCCGCACCGTGAAATACTGTGCCGCCAGCGATCCCAGGAACATCAGCGCGCCCAGTTCCATGCAGTCCAGCGACACCGCCTGCCCGCTCGGCCGGGCGCCGAACCGGGAAACCTGCACTGCCAGCTGCACCACCAGGAAAAACCACCCCAGCAGCCACAGCAGGTGCCGCTGCCGCGCCGTCGGCAGTTCGCCCAGCCGATGCTCATTGGCCGGATGCGACCGCCACTCCAGCCACAGGGTCCCGAAGACCGCGATCAGGGCGGCCAGCAGCGCTAGGGTGGGTATATCGAAGGTTGGCAGATTCATGTCGCGCAACAGCCGGCCCGTTCGGTTCGATCCGTGATGGAATCGTCTTCCGGGCCTCTGGAAACTCCGCCCTGCGAGCCGGCTTTGCTCGATCAGGGTGTTTGTTCCCTGGCCTCAACCTGAGAGCTGGAAGCCGCCGGTACCGCCGTATCCCAGCAAAGTCTACCCGTTTTCTCCGAGGAAGGTGTAAGCATTTTCCCCATCCCCGGTAACCGCAACGCTACCTCTCTCGTCCATCCCTCCGCGATCCTTCCGCGGCGGCGGGTGATCCCATCCGCCCCCGCTTGCGTCTATTCTGAAGGCACAGGAGCCGGTATGGTATCCCTCGCGTTTCCCCATCCTCAGCGTCGTCCTCGCTCCGCTGCTTTGCTGGCCGCATTGCTGCTCCTGCCTTTCGCCGCCGCGCCCGCGCTCCACGCCCAGGTTTCCCAGACCTCCATGCCGCTCGATTCCGGCTTCGGCCCGCTCGACCCCACCCAGCCCTCCATCCCCGTCGATCAGATCATCAAAGAGTTCACCGCCAGGGAAACCCTCTTCAACCAGGCGCTGAACGACTACACCTGGACCCGCACCGTCAAAGTCCGGGTTCTCGACGACGACAACCAGCCCACCGGCCAGGAGTACTACCAGGTCGTCAACATCTACTACAACCCCGAGGGCCAGCGGAAAGAACGCGTCGTCGATGCCCCCGAGAGCACCATCAAAGACGTCATCATGAGCGAGAGCGACTTCTCCGATATCGAGGAGCGGCTCTTCTTCGTCCTCACCGCCGAAGCCGCCAGCCAGTACGACATCACCTACCTCGGCAAGCAGCGCATCGATCAGATCGAGACCTGGGTCTTCGACGTGAAGCCCAAAGTCATCGAGAAAAAGCACCGCTATTTCCAGGGCCGCATCTGGGTCGACCAGAAACAGCACCAGATCGTCGTCACCGACGGCAAAAACGTCCCCGACGACCTCCGCCCCGGCCACGAGGACCTCACCCTGCCCTTCATCACCTGGCGCCAGCTCGTCGACGGCCAGTACTGGTTCCCCGTCTACACCCACGGCGGCGCCATGCTGCACTTCTCCGCCGGCAAAGGCTACCTCAGCCAGAACGTCAACATGGACGAGATGGTCGAGTACACCAACTACCACCGCTTCCGCACCAGCATCCGCATCATCTACAACGGGCAGGACATCACCAACAACTCCCACCCCACGACCACCCCGCCCGCGCAGCCCGGCTCCCAACCCGCTCAACCGCAGTCAGGCTCGCCACCGCAGCCCCACTGATCGCTGGTGCGGCTCCCTGCGATCTGTCCCCTGTAACCTGTCTCCTGCAACCTGTCCCCTGCAATCTGTTCCCTGTAACCTGTCCTCTGATCGCTGATCGCTGATCGCTGTACGCTGATCGCTGTACGCTGACCGCTGACCGCTGTACGCTGTTGCAGTCATGCGGAACCCGATCCTCGCCCTCGCTCTCGCCGCCTTTGCCGTCCCCGCCTTCGCGCAGCAATCCATGAAGCCCGAGGAAACCGAAGTCTGGAAACCCGTCCCGCCCGTCGTCACCCCCGGAGCGACCTCCGACGCGCCGCCCTCCGACGCCATCGTCCTCTTCGACGGGAAGAACGAAGACGCCTGGGTCTCCGCGCAGGATCACACCCCCGCCCGCTGGATCGTCCACGACGGCATCCTCACCGTCAACAAATCCGCCGGCAACATCGAGACGAAGCAGCGTTTCCAGGACTACCAACTCCACATCGAGTACCGCATCCCCAAAGACGTAACAGGCTCCGGCCAGGCCCGCGGCAACTCCGGCGTCTTCCTCGCCTCTATGGGACCCGGCGACGCCGGCTACGAGCTCCAGGTCCTCGACGCGTACCAGAACTCGACCTACGTGAACGGCATGGCGGGCAGCCTCTACAAGCAGTCCATCCCCCTCGTGAACCCTTCGCGACCCGACGGCGAGTGGCAGTCCTACGACGTCATCTGGACCGCTCCCCGCTTCAACTCCGACGGCTCGCTGGCATCGCCCGCTTACGCCACCGTCTTCTTCAACGGCGTTCTCGTCGACAACCACTTCCAACTCACCGGACAAACCCTCTACATCGGCAAGCCGTTTTATAAGGCGTACGACCGCGCCCCTATCAAGCTCCAGGCCCACGGCGACCCCAGCCCGCCCATCAGCTTCCGCAACATCTGGGTGCGGGAGCTGCCATAGCTCCAGGCGAGCAACTCCCTGCATCCCCACCAATCCATCCGGAAGAAATTTTTTTCACCCTGAGCGAGTCTTCCAAATTCGTTGCGCGCAAGCAGTCGCGCGCAACAACCAATTCAGCCGCGAGTCGAACGGACCTGCGGTTTTTCGCCCAATCCGGCTGCCCACCCTTGTCGCTGTCAGAGCCTGCCCTGAGCGAAGGCCGCGCAAGCGACCGAGTCGAATGGACGACAGAGTGGGACCCTGGCAACTGTCACCTGTCACCTGGCCACCCGTCACCTGGCCACTCGCACCCGGCAACTCGGGACTGGGGACCGGCAACTGGCAACTGGGGACCGGGGACTGGCAACTGGGGACTAACTCCCCCGCCCACCTTCCCCCTGCGCTATATTCTGAAAAACTTGGGCGCGGAGGTTTTGCAGCATGGCAAAGCTTGTCTATGAACTGAACCTCTCCCTCGATGGCTACGTCGACCACCAGGAAATGGGGCCACCCCGTCCCGCGCTCTTTCGTCACTTCGTCGAGCGCACGCGCAGCCTCACCGGCATGGTGTACGGCCGCCGCATGTACGAGGTCATGCGTTACTGGGACGACGACCAGCCCGGCTGGGGCGCGCAGGAACGCGACTTCGCCGCGGCGTGGCAGAGCCGGCCCAAGTGGGTTGTCTCGCGCTCGCTGGAGTCGGTCGGCCCCAACGCCACACTTGTCTCCGATGACATGGAGGCGGAGATCCGCGGGCTGAAGGCTCGGCTCGATGGGGAGATTGAAGTTGCCGGGCCACAGCTGGCAGCGAGCCTGGCCGGCCCTGGTCTCATCGATGAGTATCGGCTCTATCTCCACCCCATCGTGCTTGGCCGCGGCAAGCCATTCTTTGCCGGCCCCCGGCAGCCGCTCCGCCTTGTGGCCAGCGACCTCATTGTCGAGGACGTGATTCGGTTGACCTACGTTCCTGCCTGATCGCGCGATTCGCCCGCCGCGCGCGCCGCCTGCCCAGCCACCGCCTCACTACCCGCTGTACGCTGGTGTCCTGTCCCTGAAGTTCCTGAATGAATGACGGATGTCATTCTGAGCGCACGGGGCCTCCAACGTCGTTCCGTTTGGGGGTGGTAAGCGAAGAATCTGCGTTTGCTTTTTTGCCCGCGATCGGACACGAACTTCCCGGACACCCCTGAACCCTACCTCCCAACCTTCATCTCTACCGGATCCCACTCCACCACCGCGCCGCGCTCATAGCTCAGATTGCTCAGCAGCGCCGCACCCGCCGCCCGGTACCCAAACACCGCGTCCTCCACCACCGGCTGCCGCGTCCGCACCGCCTGGAAAAAGTTCCTGAGATGGTCGTAGCTGTCGCTGTATCCCTCCGGTGCCACATACCGCTCCACGCGCTCCGCCGGCGGGCCCGATGGATGCTCCTCCGGATACTTCTTCCGGTACGCCGTCAGAATCTCCCGCTGCATAGCGTCGGCGAAGGTCCCAATCATCAGCCCCGGCTCTGTCTCCCGCGGAACCCGCGTCAGCGTCAGCCCGCTCCCAATCTCGATCGTTCCTTCCGACCCGGTAAACACCAGCGCCTCGTTCTCCTCGCCGCCGCACACAAAGTTCACCCGCAAATCCAGGTTGAACCCCTCCGGATAATCGAAGAGCCCCAGCATCACGTCCGGCACGTTGCGCCCATCCTTCCAGAAGCGCAGCCCGCCCGTCGCCATCGCCCGCGTCGGCCCCTTCGCGCCGGTAATAAAGTGCGCGCCGCTAAAAAGATGTACAAAAAGATCTCCCGCCACGCCGGTCCCGTACGCCTTCCATTTCCGCCACTGGAAAAACTGCTCCGCGCTGAAGGGAATCTGCGGCGCTGTCCCCAAAAACCGCTCCCAGTCGCACGTCTCCGTCGAGGCGTCCGGCGGAATCGTGTAATCCCACGCCCCAATCGCCGAGTTGCGGTCCCAGTGCGCCGTCACCATGTTCAGTTGCCCAATCGCCCCCGCCGCCAGCAGCTCCTTCGCCTTGATGTAGAGCATGTTGCTCACCCGCTGGCTCCCGATCTGCAGAATCCTCCCCGTTTCCCGCGACGCCGCAATCATCTCCGGCCCGTCCGAGTACAGATGGATCATCGGCTTCTCGCAGTAGACGTCCTTGCCCGCGCGCATCGCGTCCACCGACGCCTGCTTGTGCCAGTGATCCGGCGTTCCCACAATCACCGCATCGATGTCTTTCCGTTCCAGGATCTCCCGGTAATCCCGCGTCGTCTGGACATCCGCGCCCCACACCTCTTTGGCATGCGTCAGCCGCCCGTCGTAGCAGTCGGCCACCGCCACCAGCTTCACACCCGGCACCTGCACCGCCGTCGCCGTGTCGTACTGCCCCTGCCCGCCCGCCCCGATCAGCGCAATCTGGATCTGGTCGTTCGCCCCCGCCGGCTTCTGCGCCTCCTCCTGCGCCGGCCGCAGCAGAATCCCCTCGCCGCTCGGCCGCGCCATCGCCCGCAGCTGCGCCGCCACCAGCGTCTCCACCGTCCCCGTCCCCGCCACTTTCAGAAAATTCCGCCGATTCATGTCTTCATCTCCCGTTGCGCCGTCCTCCGCAGCATAAAGCAAAGCTGTCATCCTGAGCGCAGCAAGCCGCGCCGCGTGCGGCTTGCGAAGTCGAAGGACCTGCGGTTGAGCGCCTGGCCGATGCTTAGGACTCCCAAGACACCTATCAGCGCACCGGAGGCAGGATTGGATTTTCGTCTACGCCGATGGCCTTCGCGCGACCGTCAAAGATTTTTGTCGGCTGGCGCAGGCCGAGGCTATAGTAGAGCCAATGGCAGACGATCTAACCGAAGCCAGCGGGCGGCTACATTTCAAGAATCCCCCGATTATTGAGGCTGTAATTGCCTTTACGCTCGTTCCGCTCCCCGATTCTTCTTTTTCTAAGTTCAAGGACTGTGCCGCCGAAATGCGAGACGCTGGGTATCCCAACTGGTCTCCCATAATGAGACATCAATTCCAGATCAGAGTCGAGAGTGGCGTCTCCTCGAGTGGCCATGAGGATTTGCCCATTGGCCTCAAATTCATGAGTGAAGATTCTCTCCACGCGGTTCAATTTAACAGCTCCGAGTTCGTGTTCAGTCGACTCGGGCGTTACGATCGGTGGGAGTCCTTCAGAGACGAGGCGAGGCGGCTATGGAGCATCTTCGTCCGCATCTCCGGAGAGGTTAAAGTGCTTCTCGTTGGCGTGCGATTCATTAACAAAGTCTTCCTGCCTACAGGCGCCGATCCCGCACAGTACATGAATGCGCGGCCGCAATTGCCAACGGAAGTCGCGCCGGAGATCATCGAAATGTTCATGCGTGTCGTCGCTCCGATCGCCGACCCTGCCGGCAGGTTTATCCATAATCAGGCATTGTTGCCCTCGGAAAAGGAGGGCTTTGCCGCCATTCTTCTTGATAACGATTTCCAGTTTCCAGCACAGGACAAGACGGACGCCGAGATATGGGAAATGTTGCAGGTTGTTAGAGACATCAAGGATCGTTATTTTGTCGCACTAACTACCGAAAAACTGAGGGAGACTTTCGATGTTTAGCTACGCTCCTCCCGCTGTTGGCGAACCGGCAGTGCTCGATACCTTCGAGCGAACCGCAAGTGATGAGATTCGAGCACTGGTCGGCAATCTTCGAAAGGCGTACGAAGACAGTCGAAGCAGATCCCGGGTGCGGGATCTGCTGGACAGGCTGGATTCACTCAATACGCTGCTCAACCGGCTTTACCTGGTCCCCAATGATTGGAATGGATACGGGTCCCCGGCCCCGTCGAAAGACTCGATCGAGATCAGCAGGAAAGTGCTAAATTCACTTTGGCCAGAATCTATTCTTCCCGACAAGGTGTTGCCCTCAGCAGACGGTGGAGTAGCTTTGATATTTAGAACCGACACAGATAACCGCGCTGTAGCCGAAACACTGAACGACCACGAAACGTATCTGCTGCTTTACGACAGGCAAGGCAATTCCAGGACATTAACTTGGCGCGAGGCTGCGTCGGAGAGGCAAGGAGTTATTCTCCAGCTTCGTGAGCACCTCCGGGGAACTCCCCTTGCCGCTCTCTGAGAACGAGGTAGACACCTCAGTCCCATTCGCCCCGGAAGAAGAACTCTACCGGCGAGTCTTGCCATCTGAAGAATTGGCTGACGGCGAGATCGACCCCACGCGATTGAGCTCCGTGAGCTTCAAGAGTGATGTTCAGAGTTCGCCCTCTGTTCTTCGCAGCCGCTACGCTTCGCCACAAGATGTGCTGCACAAGGATTGTGCAAACCAGAAAGATGTCAGCGGGCAATTGATCTATTTCATCGCCGTCAACAGCTTGCCCAGGACCATTAAGTCCGACGACGGGCGTGAATTCGAAATTTTCCCTCTCCATCTCCCTTTCCCAACGTGCGGTGCCCACTCCGTAATATCGTGCTGCCGGAACGGAGATCCCGGAAGAGTCTATGAGAGACCCAGCCAGTCAGCTCGAAACGATCTACGGGTCAAGCTGGCAGCAAGAATGAGAAAAATCCCATCCGCGAGTGCTGGATCAGCTCATCACTGACAAACCTGCGCCTCCATTTCTGGTGGCATACATGGGAAAACGGGCTACACCATTGATCAGCGAGGTACGTCTCGCCCATGCACAGCCATCCGTGCCGCTACAATCCCCTCCTATGCTCCGCGCACGTCTCTCCCTCCTCACACTCGCCGCTCTTGCCTTCACCCTCCCCACTCCCGCGCACTCCCAGCCCGCACTCCGCGCCCGCATCGCCCGCATCGCCGCCCAGGCTCATGGACGCGTCGGCGTCGCCTGCTCGCTCCCCGGCACCGCACTCAACTGCGATCTGAACGCCACCGAGCCTCTGCCCATGCAGTCCGTCTACAAGCTGCCCATCTCCATGACCGTCCTCCACCTGGTCGAGACCGGCCGCTTCACCCTCAATCAGCCCATCCGCTTCGTCCCCTCCGACATCGCTGGCCCCGGCGTCTACAGCCCCCTCCGCGACGCGCACCCCCACGGCGCCATCTCCGACCCGCTCTCCGACCTGATCCGCCGCGCCGTCATCGAGAGCGACAACGCCGCCTCCGACGAGCTCCTGCACCTCATCGGCGGCCCATCCGTCGCCAACGATTACGTTCGCTCGCTCGGCATCTCCGGCATCAGCATCCGCGACACCGAGGCCGCCGAGAACCGCGACGAGCGCCTCGAGAACCGCAACGTCGCGGAGGCTCGCTCGCTCGTCCTCCTGCTCCGCCGCCTCGCCGATCGCTCCCCGCTCACCGCCGAGCACACCCAGCTCCTGCTTGGCTGGATGGAGTCCTCCCACACCGGCGACCATCGCATCATGCCCCTGCTCCCGCCCGGCACCGTCGTCGCCGGCAAGACCGGGACCTCCGGCGTCGATCGCACCTTTCTGAACGCGACCAACGACATCGGCCTCATCGCCCTCCCCGGCGGCCGCCGCGTCGCCCTCGCCGTCCTCGTCGCCGACTCCACCGCCCCCGAAGCCGTCCGCGAACGCGTCATCGCCCAGGTCGCTCGCGCCGTCTACGACGCAGCAACCGCGCAGCCGCCGCATACCGGGCGCTGACGATTCACCAGCTGTTTTTCAGGGTTTGCCGCTATTCCTGCTTGAGCCGTTCGATCAGCTTGAGAGGATGAATCGGCTTCGCGATTAGTTCGAATTCATAGCCCCTGCGCTGTCCCTCCAGCAGGATCTCCGAAATGCCTGCCTGCCCGGAAAACAGCAGGATCGCCATGCGCGGGTCCTTCTGCCTCAACGTAATTGCCAGCTCCACTCCATTCATGCGCGGCATCAGCACGTCCGACAGCAGCCAGTTGGGCCTGAACCGGCTCGCAATCTCCACAGCTTGCCATCCGTCGTAAGCGGCGACCGCTTCAAAACCCGCGTTCGTCAGTATTTCGGCCACTGTGTCGGCGATGAGCCTCTGATCGTCGACCACCAGGACCCTCGCCCGGCGCGGCGCCTGGTCCATACCGTTCTCTGCTGGCTCGGCCAGTGGGGGAGGAATCTTCTCCGAGTCATCTACGGCTAAAACCGATCTCGATCTCAGTTGCAGGAACATCCAGCCCTCCGTCGGCGCTTTCATCCGTTCCCCGCGGCAGCTCTTCCAGGATGGGCAAGAGGCAAAAACATGGTCACCGTCGTCCCGGAGTGGTGCGGAGTCGTACTGCTCGCAATCGAGATCTTCCCGCCCCGCCGCTCCACCAGCTCCCGGGCGACCCAAAGTCCGATTCCCGTCCCCAGATTTCCCTTGGTCGTGAAGAAGGGCTCGAAGATTCGGCTCAGGTGGGCCGCCTCGATCCCGTGGCCGCTGTCCTGAATCGCAATCTGGATCCCGTCCTGCGAGCCGTTCAGAACTTTGTGCGTGGAAACGCTGAGCACCCCGCCTTCCCGCATCGCATCGATCGCATTGGCGATCACGTTCGAAAAAATCTGCAGCATCTCTCCCTTGCTCACCGTGATCTTCTGCTGGTCGCTGAACCGCGTGTCCAGAGCGATCCCCGTCGACAACATCTTCGCGTTGTAGACCGTGAGCACGTTTTCCAGCAGGTCGTGGATGTGCACATCGACCGGCGAACTGGTGTCCTTGTAGTAGCCCAGCGTCTGCCGCGCGATGTGCGCAACGCGCTCCAGCTCTTCCTCAGCCGTCGTCAGCAGCCTGCACACCCTGCTCTCCGGCGTGCTGTTCTGGCGCGCCAGGAATATCAGGTTCATCACCGATTCCAGCGGGTTGTTGATTTCGTGGGCCACCGTCGCCGCCATCCGCCCGGTCGCCGCCAGCTTCTCCGACTGCACCAGTAATCGTTCCAGCCTTTTCCTGTCGGAAATGTCGCGCGCGATCTTCGAAGCGCCAATGACCCTGCCCGATTCGTCCCGGATCGGCGAGATATTCACCGAAATGTCGAAGACCTCGCCGTTCTTCCTCCTGCGCCGCGTCTCGTAGTGCTGGATCCGTTCGCCCGCACGAAGCTTCTCCAGAATCTCCTCCTCTTCGTGGCGCAGCTCTTCGGGGAACAGGCGCAGGATGGACTGACCGATCATCTCTTCCGCGCTGTATCCGAACATTCTCCGCGCGCCCTCGTTCCACGTTCTCACGATGCCGTTCAGGTCCTTGCTCACGATCGCGTCGTCGGCCGAATCGACGATCGCCGCCAGGCGAAACCGGCTTTCATCGAGCCGCTTTTGCTCGGAGATGTCGCGGGCGATCTTCGATGCCGCAACGATCTTCCCGCTATCGTCGCGAATCGGAGAAATGGTCACCGAGATCGGAAACCGCTCCCCGCTCTTCTTCATCCGCACCGTCTCGTAATGCTCGATCCGCTCTCCGGCGCGCAGCTTGCGCAGGATCTCCCCCTCTTCGTGGTGGAGCTCGGGCGGAATCAGCGTCAGAATCGGCTTGCCCACGATTTCTTCCGCCGAGTAGCCAAACAGCCGGGCCGCGGCTGGATTCCAGCTGATGATGATCCCATCCAGGTTCTTGCTGATGATGGCGTCATCCGAGGAATCGACAATCGCAGCCAGGCGAAGACGCGGATCGACTACCGGCCGCTCCGGGACCAGCCGGGTGCCGGTTGAAAGGGGATCTCGTCTAGCTGCCAAATCGAATGGCTCCTCCGCGCGCGCCATGGCCGTGGCACAGCTTCCTCAAGGGAACCGTGGTGGCGGAGGAAAGAACAACAAGGACGGGGGAATGTGGGTGCAGGAGCATGAGCGATCAACCCCAAAACAACGCAATTCAGTGAGATGCGCCCCCGTCAAATCACAGTTGGCCAGCGGGAAAACCATTCCACCTGCGGCTCGAGGGCCATGCAGGCGGACGCGCTCCGCTTCCCGCTCCGGTGCCCGCTATCCCTTTCCATTGAATTCACTTCCCTGAGGCCGTAAACTTGCTATACGGCCCCTCTATGCTCCGGCTCACCAAAAAAGCCGACTACGGCCTGATGGCGCTCAAGTTTCTCGCTGAGCACCCCAACGACGCCTCGCTCAGCGCCCGCGACATCGCCCAGGCCTACCACATCCCGCCTCAGCTGCTGGCCAAGATCCTCCAGCGACTGGCGAAGGTCGGCATCCTGCGCTCCCACGCGGGCATGAGCGGCGGCTATTCACTCCTCAAAGCGCCCCGCGAAATCTCCGCCTTCGAGGTCATCCACGCCATCGACGGCCCGCTCTTCATCACCTCCTGCGGACCCAGCCACAGCGGCTGCGACCTCACCGACTCCTGCACCATCAAAGAGCCCCTGGCCCGCGTCAACGACTCCATCTCCGACCTGCTGCGCAACATCACTATCTCCGACCTGGCTGAGCCCTCCGGCGGTGCGCAGGTCCACACCAGGCGCAATGCCGATCTCGTCACCATCCAGTTGTGAACCGGCCCTGCCTGCGACGCGCACTGGGTTCAGCGAGCGTTTTGAGGGGGCACGGCTTCAGCCCTGCCGCAGCCGTGCGGAACAGAAGACGGCTTTAGCCGCTGAGATGCCTTCTTCTCGAGAGATCCGATGAACCTTCCCATCTATCTCGACAACCACGCCACCACCCGCCTCGACCCGAGCGTCCTCGACGCCATGATGCCGTTCCTCACCGATACCTACGGCAACGCCGCCAGCCGCAGCCACTCCTTTGGCTGGGCCGCCGAGCAGGCCGTCGAAACCGCCCGTCACCAGATCGCCGCGCTCCTCGGCGCCTCGCCCAAAGAAATCGTCTTCACCTCCGGCGCCACCGAGAGCAACAACCTCGCGCTCAAAGGCGCCTCCGAAAGCGCCCGCGCCGCCGGGCAGATTCCGCACATCGTCACCCAGGCCACCGAGCACAAGGCCATCCTCGACGTCTGCGCCTGGCTTGAGAAGCAGGCCTGCCGCGTCACCATTCTCCCCGTCGATTCAGGCGGCCGCATCCGCCTCGACGACCTCCGTAGCGCCCTCGACACCGGCGCCACGCTCGTCTCCATCATGGCCGCGAACAACGAGATCGGCACGCTCCAGCCCATCGACGAGATCGCCGCCCTCTGCCGCGAGCGCGGTGGCCTCTTCCACACCGACGCGGCCCAGGCCATCGGCAAAGTCCCCATCGACGTCAGCCGCACCCCCATCGATCTGCTTTCCATCTCCGGCCACAAGCTCTACGGCCCCAAGGGCATCGGCGTGCTCTATGTGCGCCGCCGTTCGCCCCGCATCGCCGTCGCCGAGCAGATGCACGGAGGCGGCCACGAGCGCGGCCTGCGCTCCGGAACCCTCAATGTCCCCGGCATCGTCGGCCTCGGTGCCGCGTGCGCCCTCGCCGCTGCCGAGATGCAACAGGAATCCGCGCGCCTCGCCGCCCTCCGCGACCGCCTCCAGGCAAAGCTCACCGCTGCCCTCGATCGCGTCCAGGTCAACGGCTCCGAGGAACACCGCTTGCCAGGCAATCTGAACATGACCTTCCACGGCGTCGACAGCGAATCGCTGATGATGGGACTCAAAGACGTGGCCGTCTCCAGCGGCTCCGCCTGCACCTCCGCCAAAATCGAGCCCTCCCACGTGCTGCGCGCCCTCGGCCTCGGCGAAGAAGCCGCGCACTCCAGCCTCCGCTTCGGCATTGGCCGCTTCAACACCGAAGAGGAGATCGATTTCGTCGCCGACCGCCTCACCGACGTCGTCCGCAAACTCCGCGAGCTCTCCCCCGCCTGGGCCGACCTCACCTAGCCGAGTACCGGCAACTGTCAACTGGGGACTCTGGACTGGCGACTGTCAACTGTCAACCGGGGACTGGCAACTGGCAACTGTGGACTGGCAACTGGGGACTGGGGACTGGCAACGGGCAACGGGCAACCGGCAACTGGCAACTGGGGACTGGCAACAGTCACGGATATAGGAAGAAACCTACTCCGCCTCCAACACCACGCACTTCAAATACTCCGTCTCCGGAATATTCAGCACCACCGGATGATCCGCCGCCGCCCCGCGCACCTCCACCAGCCGCACTCGCCGCCGCGCATCCCCCGCCGCCGCGCGCAACGTCTCCACGAACTCGCCCAGCGACACATGATGCGAGCACGAGCACGTCACCAGCCGCCCGCCCGGCCGCAGCATCTTCAGCGCCCGCAGATTCAGCTCGCGATACCCGCGCAGCGCCCCCTCCACCGCGCGCCGCGTCTTCGCAAACGCCGGCGGATCGACCACGATCGTGTCGTACACCGTCCCTGCATCGCTCCAGTCCCTCAGCAGATCGAATGCGTCCGCCTCGATCCACTCCACCTCCGCGCCCTTCAGCGCCGCGCGGTTCTGCCCGAGATTCCGCTCCGCCACCTCCAGCGCCGCCCGCGACACGTCCACCCCCGTCACCCGCGGGCAAACCCGCGCCAGATGCAGCGCAAAGCCTCCCTGATACGTGCACACATCCAGCGCCTCGCCCCTCGCGTAGCGTGCCGCCGCCGCATAATTCTCCCGCTGGTCGAGAAACGCGCCCGTCTTCTGCCCGCTGGTCGCGTCAAAGTGAAACCGCAGCCCGTTCAGCCGGAAAACCGTGCTCGTCACCGGCTTCTCCGGATCCCTGGCAAACAGCGTCGCCGACGCCGGCACGCTCAGCTGCTCCAGCTCGCGGATCCGCGGATCCTCGCGCTCGAGGATTGTCTCCGCATCCACCGCCTCGCGAATCGTCTCCGCCACCGCCGTCCGCACCGCGTCGTTGTCGAGCGCCTTGTGCCGCAGCTGCACAACGCCCAGCTCTGCGTAGCGGTCCACCGTGATCCCCGGCAGCGCATCCGCCTCGCTGAAGACCAGCCGGCACGCATCGTTGTCCTCGTCGATCATCGGCTGCCGCCGCGCCATTGCCGCCCGCAGCCGCGCCCGCAGCATCTCCAGCCACGCCGTCTCGTCCGCCACCAGCTCCGTCGATATCAGCCGCAGCGCAATCTCGCTCGCCGGACTGTACAGCGCCGTCCCCAGCAGCGCGCCGCGCCGGTCCGTCACCGGCATCAGCCCTGCCGGAAGCGATTCGGCGGCGCCAGGCCAGCTTTCCACATCCGACCGGTACACCCACACGTGTCCCGCGCGCAGCCGGTCCGACGCGCGCCGCGAAATCGCCGCCGCCCCCTCCACCAAAGGCAGCGCCGCCGCTGCCGGCTCGCCCAGGCGCGCATCGCCCTCAATCCGCGCAGTTTTCCCCACGCGCTTTCTTGCCGATTTCCCCTCGCGTCCTGAATGCTTTGCCATCAATGATGTCCTTTTGCATCTTCGCACAGCGCGTCCGCTATCCTTAAAAGAGAAGGTCATGGCAAAGAAGATTGAGCAATCGACGACTTCCGCTGCGCCCTCGGGGCGCGCCCCCGCCATGACTCGGGCTGATAGCGTTCGGGATCAGCTCGTCAGACGGGCAATCACCGATCTTGATATCGCCGACGCGGTTCGCTGGGCGCGACCGAACTCGGACCCCAAGTCGAAAAGTGGATCTTGAGCAATCAGCGCTATTGGCGATTGCCTCAAGCTAAAGACGTTGGAAGGGGCGGAGCGCCGTGTGGTGGTCGTTGTGGGCTATGAGCACACACCGCCTCAGATCCCCTTGGAACCGCTGATCAGCTCATTTGAGATTTTGGCGACGCAAGTCGCAAATGTCGAGCTCGGACCGAGGATCCAACGAGTCCACTGCGGCCTCTGCCATCCAGTCCACCAGCAGCTCACGGTTGCGGCCTGGGAAGTGCTTCGCTAGCTGCCCACCGGTCGCGGCCTCCCGCCACCTGTCACCTGCAACCTGTCACCTGCCACCTGGACCCTGGTCCCCCACCTGCCACCTGCAACCTGCACCCTGTACCCTCTACCCTGCACCCCTGCGTTGATGCTTCTCTCGCAACTCCCGCCTATAATGAATCATGGCGAGTGTCCAGCCACACACGCTCCCCGTTGAGCGGCCCCGTCCCTCGGGGTCCCCGGTGGCTGCGGCCGATGGAGTGGCGCAGTCGCCCCCTCCTGCGGACACGCCCGCCAAAGCCACCGACCTTTTCGCCGCAAAGTTCGCCGAGCTCCTCGACACCGTCCACCGCAACCGCCCCAACGATGATCTCGGCATCATCCGCCGCGCCTGGGAATTCTGCCTCGAGCACCACAACGGCCAGTTCCGCGCCTCCGGCGAGCCCTACGTCCTGCACCCGCTCGAGGTCGCCCTCGTCCTCGCCGACATGAAGCTCGATTCGACGGCCATTGCCGCCGGCCTGCTCCACGACGCCGTCGAAGATACCCCCGTCACCACCCCCGACATCGTCGCCAAGTTCGGCGAGCAGGTCGCGCACATCGTCGAAGGCGTCACCAAAATCGACAAAATCCAGTTCGCCAACCGCGAAGACCGCCAGGCGGAAAACGTTCGCAAGATGCTGCTGGCCATGGTCAGCGATGTGCGCGTGGTGCTCATCAAGCTCGCCGACCGCCTGCACAACATGCGCACCCTCGAGCACCTCGCGCCCGAGCGCCAGCGCGCCATCGCCCGCGAAACCCTCGACATCTACGCGCCGCTCGCGCACCGCCTCGGCATGGGCAAACTGCGCGGCGAGCTCGAAGACCTGGCCTTCCGCTACGTCGATCCCATCACCTGGGAGCAGCTCCACGAGGCCGTCGAAGCCCGCCGCACCGAAGGCGAGCAGTTTCTCGCCGGCGTGGAAGCGCTGCTGACCGAAAAACTCCACGAGAACAACATTCAGGCCCGCGTCGAGTGGCGCATCAAGCGCCTCTACAGCATTCACCAGAAGCTGGTGAAATCGCAGACCTCCATCGACCAGGTTTACGACCTGCTCGCCCTGCGCGTCATCACCTCCAGCGTGCAGGACTGCTACGCGGTCTTCGGCCTCATCCACTCCATCTGGCGCCCCGTCCCCGGCCGCATCAAGGACTTCATCGCCATGCCGCGCCCCAATTTGTATCAGTCGCTGCACACAACCGTGATGGGCGAAGGCGGCCACCAGTTCGAAGTCCAGATCCGCACCGAGGAGATGCACCGCATCGCCGAGGAAGGCATCGCCGCGCACTGGAAATACAAGCAGGGCGGTTCACCCGTCAGCGCCCGCGACGAGCAGCGCCTCGCCTGGGTCCGCCAGCTCGTCGAGTGGCAGCGCGACATGACCGATCCCAACGAGTTCCTGTCGACGCTCAAGATCGATCTCTTTCCCGAGGAGGTCTACACCTTCACGCCCAAAGGGAAAGTGGTCGTCGTTCCGCGCGACGGCTCGCCGCTCGATTTCGCCTACGCCATCCACACCGAGGTCGGCCACACCTGCATCGGCGCCCGCGTCAACGGCCGCATGGTTCCGCTGCGGACCAAACTCCGCAACGGCGACATCGTCGAGGTCATCACCCAGAACGGCCACACCCCCAGCCGCGACTGGCTCACCTTCGTCAAGAGCAGCCGCGCCCGCAACAAGATTCGCCACTGGCTCAACGAACACCAGCGCGAGCGCGCCATCGAGATCGGCCGCAAGCTGCTGGAGCGTGAAGCCCGCAAATACAAGGTCCCGCTCTCCCAGTTCGAAGAGGCCGATTACGCGCGCCTCGCCGCCGACTACAGCCTGCCCACCCCCAACGATCTGATGGCGGCCATCGGCTTCGGCAAATATTCCGCGCGCCAGGTGCTCAACCGCCTTGCCCCCGGCCTCGTCCACCAGCAGCCCGAGCCTGAGGTCACGCCCGCCACGCCTGGCGCCGACGCCGTCCGCCGCGTCTCCGCCTCCAGCGGCACCGACGCCCTCATGGTCGAGGGCCAGAACGAGCTGCTCGTCTACCGCGCGCGATGCTGCAACCCCATCCGCGGCGAGGAGATCATCGGCTACGTCACGCGCGGCAAGGGCGTCGCCGTGCACGCGCGCAACTGCCCCAACGTGCAGAACCTCCTCTACGAGTCCGACCGCCGCATCGCCGTCGAGTGGGCGCGCACGCCCGAGTCCACCGCGGGCCACCCCCAGACCTACCCCGTCAAGCTCACCATCCACTGCGACGACCGCGCCGGCATGCTCAAGGAAATCACCGCCGTCATCAGCGACGAAGCCGCCAATATCCGCACCGTCGAAACCCACCCCGGCGACGCCGGCGACGCGCTCATTGAATTTGTCCTCGACGCCGAGGACGTCCGCCACCTGAACCGCCTCGTCCAGGGCCTGCGCCGCCTGCCCGGCGTCCGCGACGTGACGCGCGCCCAGAAGCTCTAGCCGCGCCGCCGCCTCGGCCGGCGTACTGGCAGCCGGTCCTCCTCGTGGGGTAACGCGTCCGGCGCCCTCCGCAGAACGGCGAGCAACTCCGCCGGCTCTGCAGCCGCTCCCCGGCGGGCGAAAAATTCAGCCGCCGTTTCTGAAACCCCCACTTTCTGCGCCACCGCGACAGCAATCCACTGATTCAGCGACACGCCATCCTCCTTTGCCAGGCGTTGCGCCGCCCGCTTTACCGAAGCAGGCAATTTGAGGGGATAGGTCGATCGATTCATGCTTCCATCCTTTCCAGAATCTCTCGTGGTGTGGCAATGACAAGGCCGAACCGCGGCGCCGCACTGCTGAAGTCGCGAACATTGAACGTCACCAGTGCGTCCGCACGGCCATTCAGCGCGGCCTCCAGCACCATTTCGTCTCCCGGGTCGGCCGTCTGCGGCCTCCATCGAAAATGAATCTCCACCGGCTCGATGAGCGCCGCCATTGCCGCCAGCGACCGCGCCACTTGTGCTTCCGATAATCCGTGAACCAGCCGCTGATCCGGGCGCATCAGTACATCCTCGTATTCAAGAAACAGCGGAGGGCTGGCGAGCATTCGCAACTTCCTCTGAGCAACAAGCCGCAGCAGAGCGTTGGAGGCGCCGCGCCTGCCCCGGAATGCTGCCGCGATGACAGAGGTATCCAGAACGATGCGCACAAAGACATTCTATACGACATGACATGCCATACGATATCCAGGTATGTGACCAGCACGCCCGGAAGCTCTGGCTCCGGTATCGATATTGGGGCTTACAGAGAGTCTGCTGAACAACTTGTCATCCTCAAGCGAGCCTTCCGAATTCGTTGCGCGCAAGCTGTCGCGCGCAACAAATGATCCAGCCGCGAGTCGAACGGACCTGCATTTCCCCCGGCTACCCCATCCATGTCGCTGCCAGAGCCTGCCCTGAGCGAAGGTGCTCAAGCACCCGAGTCGAAGGACCTGCATTTCCGCCTTGCGCTTCAGCGCTGGAAAAGGTCCAGGAAACGGACTCGAGTCCCGGAGGAACCACGCTCGCTCCCCTCACCCCACCCCCAGCTCCCGCCGCACCAGCTCCGCAATCGCCGGCCGGCTCGCCTGCCACGCCTGCCACACCGACTCGCACCACGCGTGAATCATCGCGTCCCGCGGCGGTCCCGGCTCAGCCGCCAGCACGTGCGCGACCTCCACGCTGCCCCGGCTCCGCGGCAGCGGCAAACTCGGCCAGCTCCGCGGAACCCTTGCCAGCCGCATGTGCGCTTCCTGCACCTGCAGTCCGGTGAAGTTATATTCCACGTGCAGATAAAGCCCGAGCAGCGCGAAGATCACCGCCATCGGCCTGGTGCTCTCATCAGCCCGCTGCGCCGTAAACGCATCGATGGCCAGCTGATGAATAAACGGAGGCCGCGGCTGCGCCAGCGTGTAAAACGACAGCTCGTCGAACCGCTCCTCGTCCGTTGCCATCCGCCCACCCTGCCCGCTACCCGCTAAACGCTAGCCCTTCCCGCCCTTCGCCGTCAGCGTCACCCCGATATTCCCCCGCGTCGCATTCGAGTACGGACACGTCCGGTGCGCCGCCGCCACCAGCTCTTCCGCCGTCGCCTGGTCCTGCTCCGGAATCGTCACGTCCAGCTCCACGCGCAGCGTGAACCCCTCGCCCTTGCCCTCGTCGAACGGACCTACACCCACGCGCGCCCGTACCGTCACCACGCCCGTCTTCAGCTTGCGCTGCTGCGCCTGATACTCCACCGCGCCGCCGAAGCACGCCGCGTAGCCCGCGCCGAACAGCTGCTCGGGGTTGGTCTTGTCGCCCCTGCCGCCCATCCCCGGCGGCAGCGCCAGATCGTGATCGAGCAATCCATCGCTCGAGCGCACGTGCCCGTGCCGCGCGCCCTCCGCCGTCACATCCGCCGTATACAGCACTTTCATCGTGGCAACCCTCCGCATCGATTTTACTGTTGCGGAGCGTTCCCGCTATTCCGTCCGCAGCGCTTCCATCGGATCGATCGAGACCGCCCGCCGCGCCGGCAGCATCGCCGCCAGCAGCCCGATCAGCACCAGCGCCAGTGCGGCTCCGCCAAAAACCAGCGGATTGTCCGCCTGCACCTCATAGAGGAAGCTGCGCACGGCGCGTGCCGCGAAGAATGCTCCTGCGCCGCCTGCCGCGATGCCGATGGCCAGCAGCACGGCGATCTGCCGCACCACCAGCACGAACACCCGCGTCCGGCTCGCCCCCAGCGCCATGCGCACGCCGATCTCCCGCGTGCGCTGCGTCACGCTCCACGCCACCAGCCCGTAGATGCCAATGCCGCTCAGCAGCAGCGCCAGCGCCGCAAAGAACCCCGAGAGCGCCGAAAGCAGCTGCTCCCGCGCAATCGAATCGCTGAAGAGCTGCCCGAACGTCGCCGGATCGGTCTCCGGCGTCGTCGGCGCCACCTCGTGCAGCGCCTTGCGATACGCTGCGCTCGCCGCATCGAAGCTCTGCGCCCGGATCGCGAGGAACAGCCCCACCAGCCGGCTCTGCTCCGTGATCGGGAAATAGACCATCGGCTGCACCGCCTCCTCCACCGAGTCGTATTTCGTGTCCTGCGCAATGCCCACCACCACGCAGTTGCGCACCACCATCGCGCCGTTCTCCGGATTGCGCTCCACCTCGTGCAGCGTCCCGCCCAGCGCCGGGCGGTTCGGAAACAGCAGCGCCGCCGCGCGCTGGCTCACGATGCAGCTGTTGCGGTCCGAATCGTCGTTGCGCAGATCGCGCCCCGCCAGAATCCGCGCGCCCACGGTGTCAAAGTAGTGCGCGCCCACCTCGTTGATGTCCAGAGTCTCGGTGGCGGCATGCTGCGCGTCGCCGCTCGTCGTGAAGTGGCCGTCGTGCGCCCATCCGTAGAACGGCAGAATGGACACCACGCTGGCTGCCTTCACCCCCGGCTGCTCTTCCATCCGCTGCTCCAGCCGCCGGTACACCGGCACCAGGTCCACGCCCTTCTGCTGAATCAGCCGTCCGAAGTCGGCGTACCAGAACACCACATTCTGCGTGCGAAACCCCGAGTTCTCCGTCCGCAGCCGCACCACCGTCGCTCCCAGCAGAGCCGCCGCCACCACCAGCGTGAGCGAGAGCGCCACCTGCAGCGGCACGAACACGCGCCGCGCTCCCGCGCTGCTGCTGCCCGCGCGCCGTCCTCCGCTGCGCAGCGCCGCTTCCAGGCTGGTGCGGCTCGCTGCCCACGCCGGAGCCATGCCGAAGAGCAGCGCGCACAGGCACGCGCATCCCGCCGTAATCGCCAGCACCGCCGCATCGGGCCGTGTGTTCAGATACGACTGCGACTCCTGCTGGTGGATGCCGTGCGCCAGCCACGGCCCCGCCAGCCACGCCAGCAATATACCCAGCAGCGCTCCCGGCATCGCCAGCAGCAGGCTCTCCACGAACAGCTGCCGCATCAGCCGCCCGCGCCCCGCCCCCAGCGCGCCGCGTATCGCGAACTCCTGCTGCCGCACTGAGCCCCGCGCCAGCAGCAGCGCCGACAAATTCGCGCAGCAGATCAGCAGCACCAGTCCCACCATGCCCTGCAACAGCAGCAGCGGTTCCGTATATTCGAGGCGCAGCGTGCTCCATCCCGTCCGTGCCGAATCCACGTCCAGCGTCACCCGGTGCGCCTGCGGCGTGCGCAAAACCTCCGGCGGAATCAGCGACTGCAGCATCGGCGGCAGCACCACACGGGCTTCCGCCTGCGCCTGCGCGCGCGTCACCCCCGGCTTCAGCCGGGCAAACGCCGTCAGAAAATTGGCCATGGGGTCGTGCAGCGTCGCCTCGTTGCCGTTCAGCGCCGCCGAAAACTCGACGGGCAGATACAAATCCGGATGCTCGCCCACCAGCATCCCCTCGAACCGCGGAGGCGCCACACCCACGATGGTCACCCCATGATCGGTGACCGTCACCCGGCGCCCCACCACCGACGCATCGCCGTGGTACTGTTCCATCCACAACCGGTAGCTGATCACCGCGGCCCAGCCGTCCGGACCGCCTCCCGGCTGATCGTCCGCAGGCTCGAGCAGCCGTCCCGCCGCCGGGTGCAGCCCCAGCGACTCAAAGGTATTGCCGCTCACGACCGCGCCGCGCACCCCGCGCGACGTTCCGCGGTCCGCCAGCACAAAGTCGTATGTCGACCAGCCAAAGATCCCCGTCATCGTCTGCGTGCGCCGCTGGATGTACTGCATGAACGGAACGCTCAGCGGCTGGTTCCGCGAGTGCTCGTTCTCATGGAAGTCCATCGCGAGCCGCACCAGCTGGCCCGGGTCTCGCACCGGCAGGCTGCTGAGCAGCAGCGCGTGCGTCAGGGTAAAGATCGCCGTGTTCGCGCCGATCCCCAGCGCCAGCGTCAGAATGGCGGTCGCCGCAAAGCCCGGAGCCCGCAGCATCTGCCGCGTGGCGTAGCGGATGTCCTGGCCCAGCCGGTCCAGCCCGTTCCAGCTCCAGCTCTCCCGCGCCTCGTCGCGCATCGCCGCCGGATTGCCGAAGCTGCGCAGCGCCGCGTACCGCGCTTCCTCCGCGCTCATCCCCGCGGCCCGGTTCTCCGCGATCTGCTGCTCCAGGTGGAACTCCAGCTCCGCATCCAGACGCCTGCCCTCACGCCCGCGCCGAAAGAGCATCTGCAACCGCATCCGCAAACGATCCAGCCACCGCATCGCTCACCCGCTCCCGCAACCAGTCGAGCCCCGCACCATGGCCTCGACGGCTCGCCCTACGCCCCTTCGATTACCAGATCGATCGCCGCCGACAGCCGATTCCAGTTCTCCGTCTCCTGCTCCATCTGCCTGCGCCCCGCCGCCGTCAGCGCATAGAACTTCGCCTGCCGCCCGGTTTCGCTCTCCGCCCACCTGGCGCGGATCCATCCCTGCTGCTCCAGCCGGTGCAGCGCCGGGTACAGCGAGCCCTGCTGCACCTGCAGCACTTCCCGCGATATCTGTTGAATGCGCTTCGCAATCGCCCACCCATGCATCGGCTCGGGAGCGATCGTCCGCAGGATCAGAAGATCCAGCGTCCCCTGTACGAGATCGTTTGGCTTCCCCATACCATGACTATCTACACCTGAGTGTTGTAGATCGTCAAGGTATCGAGCCTGCGCGTGAACAATCCAGCTTGAGGTCGTCTTGAAAGGCGACGCCTTCACAGCGTGCGGGAAGATCCGGCTCTTTGAAGGGGCCCAGCTTCAGCTGGGCCGTAAACGATCTGAAATCACTGCGGCTTCAGCCGCTGAGGGATGGTCTTTCCGTACAGTGGCGACGGCTTCACAGCGTGTGGGAAAACCCGACTCTTTGAAGGGGCCCAGCTTCAGCTGGGCCGTAATCGACCCGAAATCATTGCGGCTTCAGCCGCTGAGGGATGGTCTTTCCGTACAGTGGCGACGGCTTCAGAGCGTGCGGGAAAACGCGATTCTTTGAAGGGGCCCAGCTTCAGCTGGGCCGTAAACGATCTGAAATCACTGCGGCTTCAGCCGCTGAGGGATGGTCATTCCGTGCAGAAGCGACGGCTTCACAGCGTGCGGGGGAACCCGATTCTTTGAAGGGGCCCAGCTTCAGCTGGGCCGTAATCGACCCGAAATCACTGCGGCTTTAGCCGCTGAGGGATGGTCTTTCCGTACAGAGGCGATGCCTGGAGAATGCTCCGCAGGTCGTTCAGCCGTGCCGCACCGGCGTACCAGAGGCTGCGGGTTCAGTTCCTGCAGGATGGTCTCCCCCACGACCTGTCGGGCGATCAGGATTCAGCCTGCAGATGCCGCAGAAACTCCCCCAGCTCTTCCGGCAGCGCTGCCTCCAACCGCATCGGCTTGCCCGTTCGCGGATGCGCGAACTCCAGCGCCGCCGCATGCAGAAAATTTCGGTCGAGCGCCAGCGTCTCCGGCTCAGGATCGTTCTTTTTTCGCGGCGATGCATCCGGAATGCGCGCCGGCGCCCCGTACAGCGTGTCGCCCACCACCGGGTGCCCGATCGACGAAAGATGCACCCGAATCTGATGCGTCCGCCCCGTCTCGATACGCACTGAAACCAGCGTGAACGCCCCGAACCGCGACCGGATCCGCCGCAGCACCGTGTAATGCGACACCGCGTGCCGCGCCCCGTCCTCGCGCCGCGTCGTCATCCGCGTCCGCCGCACCAGGTCCCGCGCGATGGGCGCGTCAATCGTTCCCCGCTCCTGCTTCAGCGCCCCATGCACCAGCGCAATGTAGGTTTTCTTAATCTGTCGCCGCGAGAACATCTCCGCCAGCCGCGCGTGCGCCGCGTCGTTCCGCGCCACGATGATCAGCCCGCTGGTCTGCTTGTCCAACCGGTGCACCACTCCCGGCCGCAGCTCGCCGCCCGTCGACGACAGCGTGCGATACCGGTGCAGCAGCGCATTCACCAGCGTTCCCGCCTCCGTCGCGCCTGCGCCCGCGTGCACCATCATCCCCGCCGGTTTGTCGATCACCGACAGGTCGTCGTCTTCATAAACGATCCGCAGCGGAATCTCTTCGGCGAACGCCTTCAGCGGCTTCGGCGCCGCATCGCCGAGCACCTCGATGGTTTCTCCTCCGCGCAGCCGGTGCGAGCCGCGCGGGGACTCGCCCTCCAGGCGGACTTTTTTCTGGGTCAGCAGCAGCTTCACCCGCTCCCGGCTCACACCCTCCATCTGCGCGGCCAGCCACGCGTCCAGCCGCTGCCCCGCGGCCTCTTCGGGCACGGAATATGTGCTTGTCATGGTTACGAGTTCGGTGCGGGCTCGCCCGGGCCCTTCAGCCCCGGAATCCACATGGGCAGGTTCGGCATGGGCGGCGGCGGGGCCGGCGCGTTCGCCGGAATCCATCCCCGCTGCACCAGCCAGTTGCGCAGCAGCGTCGGCCACGTCGCGAGCGGCTGGATCGATCCGCACAATCCGCAGCCGTGATTCGAGTAGTCGTAGAGGTGCAGCTCCGCCGCCACATGATGCGCAATCAGCGCCCGATAAAAATCCACGCTGTTTTCCACCGGAACCGTCGGATCGTTGCTGGTCGCAAACAGAAACGTCGCCGGTGTCTCCGCCGTCACCGCAAACTGATTCGACAAATTGTGCTCGAGCGCCGCGTCGGGATCCGGTCCCAGCAGGTTCAGCCGCGATCCCGCATGCGCCTCCGGCGGCTCCATGCTGATCACCGGATACGCCAGGATCATGAAATCCGGCTTGCAGCTTTCCGCATCCACGGCATCCCTGTTCGCCAGCGGCACCGTATCCGCGTCGCAGTGCGTGCCGATGGTCGACGCCAGATGTCCGCCCGCCGAAAATCCCCACACCCCCAGCCGGTTCGGATCGATGCCGTACTCTGTCGCATGCGCGCGGATCAGCCGCATCGCCCGCTCGCCATCCTCAATCTCGGCCGGATATTTGTACGGCGCCACACGATAATCCAGCACGAACGCCGCCACCCCCTGCGTGTTCAGCCAGCCCGCAATCTGCACGCCCTCGTGCCCGATGGCGACGTTCTGGTAGCCCCCGCCCGGAATCACCAGCACCGCGGTGCTCGTCGAGCGCGTCTTCGGCAGGAACGCATACATCCGCGGCAAATCGGTTTCGCCATGCCCCAGCGCTCCCGGCACGCCCTGCGGCCAGAGATCGATCGCAGGCGGAAATCCCGCTGGTCCCTGCGCTGAGAGTGACAGTGAAGCGCCGAGCAGCAGGAGAAGAAGAAATCGCCCTTTCATCAGATTCAGTCTACGACGTCTTGCCCGTCGTCCCCTCGCCGCTGCTCTGCTGGAAGACCCGCTGCATGACGAATTCCGGAGTCACTTCTTCGCCGGAGAGCAGCATCGCCGTCAGCTCGCCGCCCAGCACCTGCGGAGCGATGACCACATCGGGCTGGACGAGCTTCACGCGGCTCAGGTGGCGCGCGTCGTTCACCGCCGCCACCGTGCGCGCCTTGCCGCCCAGTTCGCGCACCGCCAGCACGCAGAATGCGTTCTCCGAGTCGTCGGCCATCATGGCCAGCACCGCGTCCGCTCGGTCCGCGCCGGCTTCGCGCAGCACTTCGGTCATACTGGCGTCGCCCACCACCACGTCGGTGTCCTTCACCTGCGCCTCGTCCGGCGCTTCGCGCAGTATGCGCGTTACCGGACGGCCGCGCCGCGCCAGTTCCCGCCAGGTATTCACAGCCAGCGGTGTATTGCCGATGACCACAAAGTGATTTTCGCGTTTCATGTTCCCGCCTTTGCGGTTCAGAATGCGCTGCAGGCTTTGCCCCACCAGGGGCGCGATGACCGCGGTGAGCGACGTGGCAAAAACCGCGACCCCAAGGACCACGACAGAAATGGTGAACAGCCGCGACTCCGTCGTGGCTGGAACAATGTCGCCGTAGCCCACCGTGCTCATCGTCACCATGGCGTAATAGAGCGCTGTCACCAGGTCGTGGATGGGCGGCTTGAATTCGTACCCGAGATAGTAGCTGCCGAAGGTGGCATAGAGCAGCAGCATCACCACCGAGGTAAGCGCGAAGACGGTGCTCGCCGCCAGGCTGGAGCGATCGAAGTGCCGCCATGCCAGCAGCAGCACGATCACCACGAAGGAAAAATAGCTGAGCAGAAGATGGGCGTGCGCGTGTCCGGTGAGCGCGGTGTTGACCAGGCCCAGCGTTGCCAGCAGCACCGCCATCGTCCACGCCAGGCGCGAGCGCCACAGCAGGGCCACGCCCATGGTGAGCATCCCGGCGCCAATCAGCAGCGGCGGCAGCAGCCTGGGCCGCAGCGAAAAGTGGCCGGCGGCCAGCGCATCCAGATAGCCGCGCCAGTCCGATCCGAAGCGCGCGTGCAGTATCCACACCCCGCCCAGCGCCAGCAGCAGCGCCAGCGGCAGGTGCGGAAACCAGTATTGCCCGCGCGCCTGATGATGCAGGCGCCGCAGCCGCGTGCGCAAAGGATGCAGGAGGGGCAGGTTCATCGCAGACTAGTCTGCTGCCGGGGAAACGCGGCATCCACCGTTATGGGATGCCGACGATGCATCTTACCCGGGAACGCGCCTGCCCTGCACGCGGTTCCAGATGCTCTCGGATTCTTTGCCGCCGGTGCGCCGCTCACGAAGACGCAGCTGGCATCTCCCGCGGCGTTTCTTCCCGCGCTTCCCGCCGCAGCCACAGCGCTCCGCCCAGGATCACGCCCAGAATGCCCAGCGCCTGCGCCGGCGATAGCGCTCCGCCAAACACGCGTTCCCGCACGTCGCCGCGATAAAACTCGATAAAGAACCGGCACACGCCGTACAAAAACAGCCACGCCCCCGCCGTCTCTCCGTCGCGCCGATGCGGCAGCCAAAGCAGCAGCCCGAATATCGCCAGCGACGCCGCGGCATCGTAGAGCTGCACTGGATGCAGCGTCACCCCCAGCGGCGTGCGATACCACAGATACGCCACCACACTGCGATAGGTCACGCTCCACGGCAGCGATGTCGGCGTGCCCCACGCAATCCCGCCGCAGAATGCGCCGATGCGATTGATGGCGAACGCCAGCGCCACGGCTGGAGCCGCCGCGTCCGCGGTGCGCAGCAAGGGCAGTCCCTCAGCCAGTGCATACAGCGCCGCCGCTGCCAGCCCGATCGCCGCGCCGCCCAGCGCGATCCACGTGCCCGAAATGTTCGCCAGCCCCAGCACCCAGAAGGGATGAGCGCGAAAGGCGCGCAGGTGCGCTGCCACCAGCAGCAGCCGCGCCCCGCACAGCGCCGCCAGAATCGCAATCAGCCCCAGGTTCCACGCCTTGTCCGCGCGCACCTCGAGACGCTTCGCCTGCCGCACCAGAATCGCCAGCCCCGCCAGCAGCGCCGCCGCTGTCAGCACGCCATAGGTCGGAACCGCGATGTGTCCGAAATGGAAAAGGAGAGGATGCACGCTTACTGGAGAGCGCCGAAGGTGCGGATACCCGGAATAGAGGATCCGACCCGCTGGGCCGTGGGACGATGCGCTGGTGAACCCGTCCTAAGACGGTGGGAACTCTCCGCGGCTCTTTAGGCATTCCGAACTGGCGGACACTGCACACCGAGCCGATTTTCGAGTCGAGCCCCCTGTTCGCATGAATGTAGGTTCATCCAGCGTTGACCGCCATCACCTGCTTTGCAGGCCGGTCTCTTGACTGGATGCTAACCATCCTCTCGCAGTTTGGCAAGCGGCACGCCCGACGAATCGCATCCCACTTTTGCGCCATTGGTTGCCTCATGCGCAAGCGAGAACTTTTCCGCGGCTGCGCTTACTGCCCCGCAACCTTCACCAGGTCTGCCTTCGCATCGATCCGGCTCAGCCGATACATCAGCACCGCGTCGCGCTTCGTGTTGATGGGCTGAGCAGAAAGGTCAATCGTCTCGCCCGGGGCATGCGCGCCTTCGCCCGTCGCGCCTACGCCGGCAATGCCCGGAATAATCCCCGCCACAAACGCAATGTCGCCGGCTCCGCGCCGCATCGGATCCAGCTCCGGCATTGCCGCGAATCCAAGGCTCGCGTTTGCCTGGTTCAGGATCGCGAGCAGCGCGCGGCTTTCCGCGGTCGGCGCCATCGCCGGATACCCGTCACCGAAGGTGATCGTCGCGCCTGTCTTCGCCAGATGCTGCGCCACAATCGCCTCCATCTTCTTCTCCACGCGCCCGGTCTGTTCGTTGGAGATGGTCCGAATGTCCCCGCTCGCCCAGGCCGTCGGAGGAATCACGTTGTCCTTGCCTGTCACTGTGCCGTTGTTGCCGGTGTCGTCCACCGTGAGCGCGGTTCCGCCCAGCGCCATCCCCACGTTGAACGTCAGAGACGGCTCGGGCAGCTGCGTGCGGAATGCATCGAGAATCCGCGTCATCTCGTAAATGGCGCCGTAGCCCTTGCTGTCGGAGAAGATTCCGGACGAGTGTCCTGTTTCGCCCGTCGTCTTCAGATACCAGTCGATCGAGCTCCTGCGGCTGACGCTGCCGTAGAAGACGCCGTTGATCCGCGGCGTCCCCTCAAACTCCAGCGCCACATCGCTGTGGTGCGCGGCCGCGATCATATCGCGCCGCGAAATCGCCGCCGGAATCCCGTGCGCTTCTTCGTCGCCGCTCAGCACCGCGGTGATCTCCGTGTGCTG
>DATJQW010000001.1:0-70299 GCA_035505395.1 Acidobacteriaceae bacterium | reverse complement strand
GGAAGTCGACAATCCAGATGGGGTGAAAAGCCTTCGATCCGTCGATCGTATCTGCAGCGCCGTGCGCGTGCGCGGCTTCGACTGCCTGCTCCGTAACGCCGAATGCTCCGTGCTTGTCAGCGTATTTTTTCGCGAGCTCGGTGCGGAAGTTGCCGGCGGCGGCGTAGAGGTTGATCTCGCGCTCGGAGAGCCGGCCCTCGAATTTGGTGTCGCTGGCTTTGACGGGATGCGCGGGGTCGCCGGCGACGACGATGACGAAGTCCGCTTCGGCCACGCCTGAAAGCTCGCGCACCTTCGTTGCCGTTTCGGGAAAGCTCTTGGCGAGACGCTTGAAATCGTCGATGAACTTGGCGCCCTTCTTCCGGTCGAAGAGGGGGTGGTTGTCTTCGCGCTCCTTGCGGCTGAGCTCACCCACGCTGGGAATGCGGAAGGCGACGACCGGCAGCGCGGGATCAATCTGCAATGTCGCCAAAGCCTCGTCCGTAAATGCTGAACGCACGTCAACGAGGCCGGGCAGGCGCAGGTCGGGCTTGTCCGTGCCGTAGCAGCGCATGGCTTCGTCGTAGGTGATGCGCGGGAAGGGCGTGGGCAACTTGATGCCCGCGGCAGCCCACGCAGCAGCGCAGAAATTTTCGACCACCGCGAAAACGTGCTCGCGGCGGGGGAAGCTCATCTCCAGGTCGACCTGCGTAAATTCGAGTTGCCGGTCGGCGCGCAGGTCCTCGTCGCGGAAGCAGCGCACGATCTGGAAGTACTTGTCGAGGCCCGAGATCATCAGGATCTGCTTGAAGAGCTGAGGCGACTGCGGCAGCGCGTAAAAACTGGCCGGATGAACGCGGCTGGGAACAAGGTAATCGCGCGCGCCTTCGGGCGTGGAGCGGGTGAGGAACGGCGTTTCGATCTCGTAGAAGCCCTCGGCGTCGAGGTACTGGCGCACCGCGAGCGCGATCCGGTGGCGGACCTCGAGGTTGTGCGCCATCTCCGCGCGGCGCAGGTCGAGATAGCGGTACTTCAGCCGCACTTCCTCGTTCTGGATCGCGTCTTCGGCGGGCGAAAACGGCGGAACCTTCGCGTCGTTGAGCAGCAGCAGCTCGTCGGCGGCGATTTCAATTTCGCCGGTGGGCATTTTGGGATTCACCGCGTCGGCGCCGCGCAGGCGGACCTTGCCGACCGCAGCCACGACGTACTCCGGGCGAGCCTGCTCGGCCCTGGCGTGGCCTTCGGGGGTGAGGTCCTTGTCCAGCACCACCTGCGTAATGCCGTAGCGGTCCCGCACGTCGAGGAAGATCAGGCTGCCGTGGTCGCGGCGGCGGTTCACCCAGCCCATCAGGGTGACGGATCGGCCGGCGTCGGCGGCGCGAAGCTCGCCGCAGGTAGCAGTACGTTGGCGTGTGCCTAAGAAATCGAGCAATGCAGGTTCCTAACTATGATTTGAGCGCCTGTGCGACTTCGCTGCGCGCGATTTTGGTCTGCTCGCCGGTCGAGAAGTTCTTCACAGTCAGAATACCGGAGCGCTCCTCATCTTCGCCGAGGAGGATGATGGCGCGGGCGAGCTTGTTCCCGATCTCAAACGACTTCTTCAGCCGAAACGCGCCGTCGCCCAGCTCGATCTTCAGCCCCGCACGCCGAAGCTCTCTCGCCAATTCCAGCGCCGGCGCATTCAATGCTTCGCTCAGCGGAGCAACATACGCATCGGCCAGCGCCGCCGTCGCCTCGCCCTGCGCAGCCTCGAGCGTGAGGATGAGCCGGTCGAGGCCCATGGCGAAGCCGATCCCCGGCGCCTTCGGCCCACCCAGCATTTCCGAGAGGCCGTCATACCGCCCGCCTCCCAGCAGTGCGTTCTGCGCTCCGAGCCCGCCATGCGTGAACTCAAACGTGGTCCGCGTGTAGTAGTCGAGGCCGCGGACCAGTCGTGGATTGAGCGTGTACGGCACCCCGCAGGCGTCCAGCGCGGCGAGAACGGCGGCGAAATGCGCCTTCGAGGCGTCGTCGAGGTAGTCCGCGATCCGCGGCAGCGTTTCAATGATCGGCTGGTCTTCGGGCACTTTGCAGTCCAGCACGCGCAGAGGATTGGTCTCGGCGCGGCGCTGGCAGTCGGCGCACATCTGCGAAACCTTGTCCTTCAGCGCCTCGCGCAGCGCGGCGATGTATCGCGGCCGGTCCGCCGACGACCCAACCGAATTCAGCACCAGCGTCCAGCCGGCGATGCCCAGCTCGTCAAGCAAGCTCGCCAGCATCTCCAGCACCTCGGCATCGCGCAGCGGCGACTCCGAGCCGGCGCTCGGCGGCCCAATCACCTCGGCGCCGATCTGCCAGAACTGCCGGTAACGCCCCTTCTGCGGGCGCTCGCGGCGGAACTGGGGGCCGATGTAATAAAGCTTCTGCAACAGTCCAGTCTCGCCCAGCTTGTGCTCGATGTAGGCGCGGACGACGCCGGCGGTGTTTTCTGGGCGCAGGGTGAGCGACTGCGGCTTCTCCGACTGCGCGCGCGCCCGATCCTCCCACGTGTACATCTCTTTCGAGACGATGTCCGTCTCCTCGCCGACCGAGCGGGCGAAGAGCGCGGTGTCCTCGAAGATGGGGGTGCGGATCTCGCCGAAATTGTAGCGGGCGAAGATGCGACGGGCGGTCGATTCGACGCGGTCCCAGAGTTCGGTTTCCGGCGGCAGAAGGTCGCGCGTGCCGCGCACGGCTTTCAGCAGAGTCATGCGGTGAGATATCAG
Organism: Acidobacteriaceae bacterium; assembly: GCA_035505395.1. Lineage (GTDB taxonomy): Bacteria > Acidobacteriota > Terriglobia > Terriglobales > Acidobacteriaceae > Palsa-343. The sequence goes on along the minus strand of DATJQW010000001.1, from coordinate 67,576 downwards.
TGTATCGAATCGTGCAGGGCACCCGGAGCACTCGGCCTGGATGGTTTTCCTTTTGAGGGTGGGAGCGCCGTGATACGATCCGGGCACCTTACCATGCCGCGATATCCGGTTCTTCTGCTGATGCTCGTGTGCGCCGCCGGTCCCATCCGAGCGGGTTCTCCGGCCTGGGTGGAGGTTCGCAGCGCGCACTTTACGGTGGTGACGGATGCCGGGGCTGGCGAAGGGCGCCGCGTGATCGACCAGTTCGAGCACATGCGCCTGGTCTTCCAGAAGCTCTTTCCCAAAGCCAACGTCGATCCGGTGGCGCCGATTGTGGTCGTGGCGGTGCGGAACCGGAAAGAATTCCTGCCGCTCGAACCCGCCGTCTACCTCGAGAAGGGGAACTTTACGCCGGCGGGGTATTTCCTCGAGGCCCCGGACAAGAACTATGTGCTGCTGCGGCTCGATGCGGAGGACGAGCAGCATCCCTACGCGACCATCTACCACGAGTACACCCACCTCGAGATCGGCGACGCCATCGAGTGGATGCCGCTGTGGCTGAACGAAGGGCTGGCGGAGTTTTTCCAGAACACCGACTTCGACGGCAATGAGGCGCGGCTGGGGCAGCCGAGCCAGGATGACCTCGCGTATCTGCAGATGAACCAGATGATCCCGCTGGAGACGCTCTTCCGCGTCGACGCCAACTCGCCCTATTACCACGAGGAGCAGAAGGGATCGGTGTTTTACGCCGAATCGTGGGCGCTGGCGCACTATCTGGAAACCAGCGACGTGAAGAATCACACCAACCATGTGGGCCAGTACATGGACCTGGTGAGCCAACATCAGGATCCGGTCGTCGCGGCGCAGACGGCGTTCGGAAACCTGAAACAGCTGCAGGAGGCGCTCAGGAATTACATCATGCAGCGGCAGTACACCTACTTCATGATGAAGCTGCCGCCGCTGAATGAGGGGGCGTTTACGATCGCGCCGCTCAGCGGGCCGGAGGCGGATGCGATCCGCGCCGATTGCATGGCGTACATCGGCCGCACCGATGAGGCGAGGGCCCTGCTCGCGCAGGTGATGGCAGCCGATCCGAAGAGCGCGCAGGCGTACGAGACCATGGGATACCTGGCCTTCCGCGAGGGAAATCGTCCCGAGGCGAAGAAGTGGTACGCGCAGGCCGTCGCTCTGGATGCGCAGAGCTACATCGCGCAGTATTACTTCGGCGCGCTGTCGATGATGGATGGCGAAACCGGTCCGCAGGTGGAGGCGAGCCTGCAGGCGGCGATCAAACTGAATGCGCGCTTTGCTCCGGCCTACGACGCGCTGGCAGCGATGTATGGCCGGCGTCGCGAAAATCTGGACGAGGCGCACATGCTGAGCCTGACCGCGGTGCAGCTGGAGCCCGGGAACGTGCAGTACCGCATCGACAGCGCGAACATCCTGATGGAGCAGCAGCGGTACGACGATGCGGTGCGGGTGCTCGAGGCAGCGGAAGCCGAGGCAAAGACGCCGCAGGAGGTGGAAGTCGTGCAGGCGCGCCTCGGTCTTGCCCAGCTCTACCTGGGGCAGATGCAGCAGGCGGAGAAGCAAAGGGCAATCGCGCAGAGCTCGCCGAAAGCCGCGCAGACGACGACGGTTGAGGCGACGGGAAACTCGCCTGGCTCGATGGCGTCGTCGGCAACGAGCTATCAGGCGCCGAATTTCGAGCACCCGACCGAGAAACCGCACGGACCGACGCTGGTGGCGCAGGGCGTGATCCACGGGGTGAAGTGCAGCGACCCGGCGGTGATCGAGCTCGAGGTCGTGGGAGCACGAGCGACGGTGAAGCTCTACAACAACAACTATTACGAGATCGGCTACTCGGCCGCGAATTTCACGCCGCAGGGCGAGATCCATCCCTGCGCCGATCTCGAGGGGATGAAGGCGAAGGTGCAGTACTTCGCGACGGCAGACAAGACAGTGGACGGGCAGATTGTGAGCGTCGAGCTGAGCAAATAACGCACCCGGCTCCGGATCCCTGCCCATGCCGGTCCTTGGCGCGGTTCCGGAGCATTGCCGCCATAGCGCGGGCCTCCGATATTTTCATGGGACGCGTGTCCGAAAATGATCTATTGCCTTCCAATAGGTATCCGTATATGCTCATCCCTATTGGCTTGCCATAGGAGCTGCTTCGATGGGCGAGAAACCCGACGTCTGGCAGGGCACGCTCGCGCTGATGGTCCTGCGAACCCTCGAGACCATGGGGCCTCAGCACGGCTACGGGCTGGCGCGGCGCATCGAGCAAACCAGCGGCGATCGGCTTGAACTGAATTACGGCACCCTTTACCCGACTCTTCTGAAACTGGAACAGGAGGGCTGCATCCGCTCGCAATGGGGAAGTTCGGAAAACAATCGGCGCGCGAAGTTCTACGAGCTGACCAAATCCGGACAACGGCGCCTGCGCAAAGCGACCCAGCAATGGGAGCAGGCGACGGAAATCCTCGCCCGCTTTCTGGGCGATACAGGCAAAGCCTGACGAGGTGCCGACATGAACCGGTTGCGGGCATTTTGCATTCGGCTGTTCAACACGCTGCGCGGCGCGCACGGCGACGATTTTGCCGATGAACTGGAGACGCATCTTGCCCTCGATACGGAGCGGGGCGTACGGAACGGATTATCCCCGGAAGAGGCGCGCCGTCAGGCGCTCATCCGGTGCGGCGGGATCGCGCAGGCCCAGGACACTTACGCGGAGCGCCGCGGCCTGCCCTGGCTCGAGTCCTTTCTGAGCGATCTTCGCTACTGCGCGCGCTCGCTGTTGCGGAACCGCACGGTGACCGTGGTGGCCATCCTGTCCATCGGCCTGGGCCTAGGCGCAAACACCACCATCTTCTCCATGGTCAGCCGTTTCGTCCTGCGGCCGCCGCCCGTGGGCGATCCGGGCACGCTGCTGTCGCTGCACATCCTGCACGAAGGCGACCGCTGCTGCAATCAGTTTCCGTGGCCGGTGTATACCGACGTTCGCAGCCAGGCGGCCGTGTTTTCCGGCGTTGCCGCGTATTTCGATCTGATCCCGGCCTCCATCAGCGGAGGCTCGGAGCCGGAGCGCGTCTGGGGCCAGGGGGTCACTCCCAACTTCTTTCGCGTGGCCGAGCTGCCCATGGTCATGGGCGCAGGCTTCTCAGATTCCGATAGCGACAAGCCTGTGGTTGTGCTCAGCGAACGGCTGTGGAGGCGCCGCTTCAACGGTGACAGGAGCATCATCGGCAGCACCGTGATCCTGTCCGGACACACCTTCACGGTGACCGGAATTGCACCGGCTGCCTTTCACAGCATCGACCAGATCATCGACGCGGAGTTCTGGGTTCCGCTCGGCCTGACCCCGCAACTCGCGGCCAACCTGCCTCCGCGCGACTCGCGCGACTATCACTGGCTCTCGGTCATCGGCCGCGTTCGACCCGGCGTCACCCGTAACGAAGTGGCTGCGCAACTGAGCACCATCGCCGCTCGGCTGGCTGCGAGTTATCCCGCCACCGACAAGGGCAACCACTTCGTATTCGAGCAGGCGGGGTCCTTGCCGCCTTTCGTACGGCGCATGACGCTGCTCTTCCTCAGCGCGCTCTCGATTGTCGTTCTGCTGCTGCTGGCCATCGCGGGCTTCAATGTGGCCAACCTGCTCTTTGCCCAGGCTATCAACCGCCAGCGCGAAATGGCGGTGAGGCTGGCTCTCGGCGCTACGCGCGGCCGGTTGCTCCGCCTGTTGCTGATGGAGAGTCTGCTGCTGGGCCTGGCCGGCGGGGCCATGGGGGCGCTGCTGTCGTTGTGGTCCACCGCAGCGCTGTCGTCGCTCCGCATGCCGGCGCCCATCCCGCTCGATCTGCGCGTCGACATCGACGGCCGTACGCTCGCCTACACGTTCCTCCTCAGCGTGCTCTGCGGATTGTTCCTGGGACTCGCCCCCGCCTGGGCGGCTTCGCGTCCCGGAATTGCAAACGCGCTCAAAGGAGAGACCGGTTTCGCCGCCCCCGGCCGTCGTCTCAGCGCCCGCAATCTGCTGGTCGTGGCGCAGATCGCCATGGCCCTCATCCTCCTCTCGGTCAACGGCCTCTTCCTCCGCAGTCTCCAGAGCGCGTCGCGCATCGACATCGGCTTCGACACCCGCGGAGTTTTCCTCTTGTCGGTGGACCCGCGCCTGAACGGCTACTCGCCCGCCAAAATCAGCGCCTTTCTCGCCCAGTTGCGCGAACGCGCAGCCGCCCTGCCCGGCGTCCAGATGGCGGTCTGCACCGACGTGGCCCCGCTCTCCGGCGGCAACCGCAGCGACACTTTCTCGGTGAGCGGGCACTCCGGGAAAGGCGATCCGTCTTCCCCCGCGGATCTCTACATGGTGACTCCCGGCTATTTCGACGCGCTGGGCATGCCGCGCCTGGAGGGGCGCGACTTCAGCCACGAAACCGCCACCGGACCTCGCGTTGCAGTGGTGAACAAAGTCTTCGCCGACCGCTTGTTTGGATCAGCCAATCCGATCGGACAGCGTGTCGACGGCGGCGGCTCGACCTACCAGATCGTTGGCGTCGTCGGAAACGTCAAATCCCGGACCATTGGCGAAGACACTCGCGCCGTGCTTTACCGCTCGCTCGATCAGAGCATCGCCAACGACCCATCCATGATGGGGTACACCCTGATCGTGCGCACACGAGGCAATCCGTCCGGGATCGCCGATGCGCTCCGGCGCGAAGTGCACCGGCTGGACCCGGCCATGGCCGTCTACAACCTCGAAACCATGGATGAGCACGTGCGCGCAGCTTACGTGCTGCCCCGGGTGGCCGCCATGCTGTTTGGGGTTTTCGGCGGAATTGGACTGGTGCTGGCCACCGTGGGCCTGTACGGCGTGATGAACTTCGCAGTCGCTCGGCGTACGCGCGAGATCGGCATCCGTATGGCTCTGGGTGCGCAGCCGGCAGCGGTATTGCGGATTGTCCTGCGCCGGGGCATGGCGCTGACCCTCGCAGCGATGGCACTGGGCTGGCCCGCCGCGTGGATGCTGGCGAAGATCGCGTCCAGCTTCCTCTACGGCATTGCGCCGCACGATGCGGCCACGTTTACCCTGGTGCCGATCCTGCTGGCCCTGGTCGCCCTGGTCGCCGTCTGGATTCCCGCCCGCCGCGCCGCCTCCATCAACCCGACCCAGGCGCTGCGTATGGAATAGGGGACATCCGCCCGGGTCGCAGCGCCTGCCCGACGAACGACCGTCGCATGCAGGCGTGACCGCTCATCGCGCCACCTTCCCATCGCTCGGCAATCAGCTTATGACTCGGCGATTTGGCGTTCGCTGACGTCCCGCAGGAGATTGCCGGACCGGGGCCGTTTTCCGAGAGTCATCCTGGCAACTGGGCGGACGCTCAATCGGAGCTTTACAGCGTCGGGTGCGGAGCCCGGCGGAGTGCCGCACTCGGAATCGGCAGATCACGCGAACAGTGCGGCTAAAGCGATCTTCAATCCCTCGGCGGCTGTCGCAAGCACGCTGACCGACTTCACCGATTGCGCGATTCCGCTCAATACTCCGTTGAGGGTTATACGGTTGGGCTTCGGCTTCTCCAGTTCCGCAGCCATCACCCGCGCCGACTCCTTCACTTCGGCGGGGTTCTGCAGTGCCTGGGCGTGATCGTCGAGCGCCTTCATCAGCGCCGCAAGCTGTTCCCGGACTGCATCGAGTTCGGGAGAAGGAGCTGCCGCGGATGTATGGATCGCAGCTCCTGTTCCGGTAGCCACGTTCGTAGCGGTGAACGAGCCACCTGAGACGATCACGCCCTGATTGTTGGCTGCCTGCGGCACACTTCACCTCCGTCAGCTGGCCCGCTTCCCCGTCGTTGCACTGCGGGCCGCGATATTCGTCACTTTCTGTTTGAGGTTGTCCACTTTCGCGCCTTCTCCCACCGCCAGGTTCTCGGTCGTCATCGATCCGCCGGAGACGATGACGCCATTGTTGAGGATCGTGGCCTGGCGCTGCTTCAGTTCGCTGACGTCGACATTGTTCTCCTCGAGGAACGTCAGGATGGAGTCGAGCACGTTCTTCTCGAGGACCTTGAAGTACATCTCCTTGTCCAGCTTCTGAAAGTAGCGGCGGTAGAGGTTTGGGCTGGCCCACTGGCGGCATGACAGCGCGGCGCCGTAGTCGAAGCTGGGGTCGTCGAGAATCAGCTTCTCTTCATGTCCGCGCCTCGAGGATGCCTGGAGGATCTCCATCACGCGCTGCAGCAGGGCGAACGGCGCCCACACCGTAAGGAATGGGGCCGCAACGGCAGCCCGCAGCGTTGTCTCGCATGCGCGGCGGAAGGTCATTCTCGAATCGAGCGAGTCAATCTTGCGGAAGCGGTCGCCGACCGGCGTCAGCAGAAAGTAGCTTGCCTCGACGAAGAGGTTGTGACTGAGCCTGCTGAAGCGGAGGAAGATGGAGAGCACCTGCTCGCCATTCCAGTCGACTACGCGGATGCAGCGGTAATGGCGCAGCTTCTGTTCTGTCTGCTCGAGCATCGCCTGCTGCATCACCTCGGGAGTGACACGGTTGCGCGGACACGCCAGCGGATCGCCCAGGAAGCGCTGATCGGTACGGATGTCGCGGCCGTTGATGTAAAGCTTGTCGTCGATGAAAACGCGGTCGAGGTGCAGGTCGCCGATGTCCCGATTGATGCGATCGTAGAGATCGGCGAGGCTGATGCGCTCGCCCGGTTGGCCGTTCATGACCACTACCGTCTGACTTGAATCGCGAGCGGGCAGGCCCCCGCTCCCGTCGGCACGCTTGCGGAGATCCAGGGCGAAGGACCATCCGCCAATGTTCTCGCCCGAACCGACAAATGGAGTGAATCCGCTGTAGACCAGGCAATTACCCGCTTCGGCTTCGCGCAGCGAGACGCTGGTCGTCTGGTCCTGGCTGAGCAGCGCATCGGGATTGAACTTGCCGCGCATGAAATGCTTGGTCGCGACCGAGCGCGCCCGCGAGGTGTAAACGAGGCAGATAGCGAAACCCACCAGATACACCAGCACCAGTCCGGGCACCGGAGCGGCAGCCAGCGCGAGAAGGGCCAGCACTACGGGAATCAGCAGCCACGCCTCACGGCTATTGAGGGCGGAGCGGGCGCGAGCACATTGCCGCACCACCGTGGCCATATCGACCCCGAAATTCGGAGCCGTGGCTCGATGGCGGTTGTCCTCGTGGTACCACTTCAGAACAGTGTTGCGAAAACCGCTGTCGAGCCAGGCGGCGGCGCAGAGCAGGCGGGTCGTTTCCGCATACTTATAGGCTTCCCCACCCGTACTTGTGGTTGAAGGAATGCTTTGCTGGTCAGTGCCAGGGCCGACGGGAACTGCGGCGGTGTTCATACGCGCGCTCCTCGCTGGACATTCAGATTGGCTTAGATAACAGCAAGCACCGCGGCAGCTCCGGGGTGCTCTGCGATTTGGGTGGCAGTTATTCTGGTGTTCGCGAGTCGGATTGTCAAGAACTTATTCTCGCCCGTCATTCCGCCGCTTTCGTCGAAACAACTTATATCTATGAAACCCGACACCTTGAGTCTTTGTGCGGCGAATTCAGATTGATTCAGGTAAGTCGGCTTTTGAGTGAGCCGCCTCGGTGCGGCAGTCCCTGAGTTGTCGGATTTAGCTCAATTCACGTTTCCCGAGCGGCCCAGCCTGGGAGCCCTGCGCTGCCAGTCACCCTCCCGGAATTTCCGGCACATCACTCGGCAATAACGTCAGCCGTCTCTGCCTCGCCGCATGCCGGAAATACAGCGCCCCGGCTCCGTTGATGACGAGGATCACCGTGATGACTCTGGCTGTGAACGACGCCGGGTTGCGAACATCGACGATCGGGAACAACGAAAGAACAACGTAAAGAGGCGTCATGATGGCGCCCGAAACAGCCGCCAGACGGACACCCGGCGCGGGCTTTTCGCCCCGCGCGAGAAGCGGAATGTCGAACATCACCAGATAAGCCAGTGCCCAGCAGATGATGGCTTCGTTGTTCAGAAACTGAAATGCCTCCTGCGCACCCACGCCGAAGTTGCCGAAGAGCGTCAGCGCGAAGGTGGCCAGGGAAACCGCAACGATGGACCCAACCGGTGTTCTGAAGCGCGGATGCAGGCGGCTCAGCCAGGCCGGCAGCAGGCGATCCCATCCTGCAACCATGGGCAATCGATTCACAGCGTTGAAGCAGATGCTCGCTGCCGCTGCCCCGAATGCGATCAGCAGCAATGCCGCGATAGGCCCAATGAAGGGCGCGAACGGAGTTCCTTGTGCCCCGCGCCAGCGCCTGCGTGGGCGGAGAAATCAGGTCGAGGTCGGCCGGCTTAGCTACGCTATGCCCGGCTCAGGTAGGCCCCTTCGGCCGTATCCACGCGGATGCGTTCGCCTTCGTTGATGAAGGGGGGGACCTGCACGACCAGTCCCGTTTCGAGCTTGGCCGGCTTGGTGACCGAGGAGGCCGTCGCGGATTTGAGGCCAGGCTCGGTCTCGACGACGGTGAGCTCGACGGTCTGGGGCAGCTCGATGCCCACCGGGACGCCATCGTGGAACGAGACCCTGATCTGCAGATTGGCGGTGAGGTACTCGACCGCGTCGCCGAGGGTGTCGCGCTTCAGGTGAGTCTGCTCGTAGTTCTCGGTGTTCATGAAGTAGTAGTCGTCGCCGTCGTTGTAGAGGAACTCCATGGGGATTTCGTCGACGATGACGCGCTCGATGGGGTCGGGGGAGCGGAAGCGCTCCACGAACATGGCGCCGGTGCGGATGTTGCGCAGCTTGGCCTGGATGAAGGCGCGCAGGTTGCCGGGGGTGCGGTGCTCCACGGAGAAGACGAGGTGAAGGTCGTTGTTGTGCTTAATGACCATGCCCGGGCGCATCTGGGTGGCGGGAATCGCCATGGATGAAGCTCCTTGCGGAAAGAAATTGTGCGGAGGGTCGCGGCAGAAACGAGCCGCAGGCGGCGGACCGCGGAGGGTCCGGGCAAAATACTCCGGCTCCTTGATTTTAGCGCAGGGGGGGTGGCACTCGAGCAAGTCAGCAAGTCAGCGAGCCAGCGGACGGTGCGGCCAGCGACCTGCTTACTTTCCCCCGAAGATCCGCGCGAAGAAGTGTCCGATGTGGCCGAAGAAGCCGCGGTGGGGTTTGGGCTGAGGCGCGGGAGTGGGTGCGGCGCTCGACGCGGCTGTCGGCGGCGGAGCCGGTGCGGGGTTATTGGCGTTGTAGACGATCGGGACCTGCACTTCGGCATGAGTCTGCCCCGGTGGAACGACCGGGGTGGTCGGCGGCGGCGGAGTCGGCGCGAGGCCTTCGCTGGTGGCGAGCGGGAAGGGGTTCTGCGCAGCTGCCGAGGCAGCCGTTTGGCGGTGGCTCGACGGCGCGGCCGGCGCTGCGGCAACGGATTGCGGCGGCGAGGAGGGGCAGCCGCAGGGCTCCTGCTCGGTGTCGACGACTTCGTTGATGCTGCCGTGCTCGAAGAGCACGCGCTGGTTCGGCTGGATGCGGTAGGCGCCGCCGGAAAAGAGGCTGGACGCAGTGACGTAGGGGGCGTTGTCGCCGTGGTTGTCGATGCAGGTGTCGCCCTGCTGGTTCACTCGCAGGCTGAGGTCGGCCTGCCCGGGCGGCGAGATGAGGATGCGGAGGTCGGGGGTGAGGATCACGTCGGAGTACTGGCCGGGGGTGTAGTGAGCCTCGAAGGCTCCGCGGTCGAGAGCGAACATCAGCGCGCCGCCGACAGTGGTGTTGTCCGTGGCGAGGTGGATTTTGGTGGTAGCGCAAACGTCGAGCGAGCCGCCGCGGGTGAGCGCAACGTGCGCGGTTTGACCGCCGGCAGTGATGGAGGTGTCGTTGCCGACGATGGCGCGCCCGTCCCTGACGAAAATGTAGCCGGAGAGCGTGACTCCCTGCATCTCGACGCTCGCGAGCGAGATGGGCGCGACAGCTGGAGCGGGCTCCGCAGCGGGCGGGGGTGCGGGCTGCTGGGCAGCGGCGAGTCCTGCGAGGCAGGCTGCGGCAAAGACTGCGAAAACGACATGGCGCACGGCGCTACAGCTCCAGGAAGTTTTGCACCAGGCGCTTGCCGTTGGCGGTGAGGACGCTTTCGGGGTGGAACTGCACGCCTTCGATGGGAAAGCGGCGATGGCGGAGCCCCATGATGGTGCCGTCGGCGCTGCGCGCGGAGATTTCGAGATCGGCGGGCAGGCCCTTTTCCTCGACGATGAGCGAGTGGTAGCGGGTGCAGGTCATGGGCGAGGCGAGACCGGCAAAGATGGTGCGGCCGTCGTGCTCGACGGGGCTGGTTTTGCCGTGCATCAGCTTTGGCGCGCGGACCACCTGGCCGCCGAATGCTGCGCCGATGGCCTGATGTCCCAGACAAACGCCCAGAATGGGGACCTTGCCTGCCATGCGGCGGATGAGCTCGATGGAGATGCCGGCTTCGTGCGGTGTGCAGGGGCCGGGCGAAAGCACGATGCGCTCGGGAGCGAGGGCTTCGACTTCGTCGACGGTGAGCTCGTCGTTGCGGCGGACGACGAGGTCGGCGCCCAGCTCGCCCATGTACTGGATGAGGTTGAAGGTGAAGGAATCGTAGTTGTCTAAAACGAAGACCACGACTTCAGTGTAGCGGGTTAGAGGGCTACTCGAAGAGTTTGGGGCCGGGCTGCGAGAGGCGCGATTTTTTCGCGGGAGATTTTGCGGGGGCGGTGGAGAGGATGCCGAGCAGTTCGCGAAGATCGTTGCGAAGCCGCTGGAGCTTTGCCTGGACGGCGGCGTTGCCGCTGCCCTGAATGAGCGGGAGCTGCGGGGATTTGGAGCGGGCCGATTCCTGGGCGAGAACCTGGCGAGCGCCAGCGATGGTATACCCCTCGTCGTGGAGCAGGCGGCGGATGCGGATGGCCAGCTCGACTTCGCGGCGGCGGTAGAGGCGCTGGCCGGTGCCGCTCTTGTTGGGGCGAAGCTGGGGGAATTCGGTTTCCCAGAAGCGCAGGACGTAGGCTTCGACCCCGCAGAGCTTCGCCACATCGCCAATGCGGAAGTAGAGCTTGTCGGGAATGACGGGATCGCGATGCGTGCGGCGCTGGACTGCGTGTTTCGCCATGAGGAGCCTGGGCGGAGCCGCGGGGTGCGCGGCTCCTTGCACGCAAGTATAGGGCAGCAAAGGGCGCAGAGCGCAAGAGATTGCGGGAACGATCAGTCCTTATCCGCAACGATGGGCGTGCGCGCGGGCGATTTAGGTGGAGCGGCGCGGAGATACTGCGGCGGCCAGGGCGTGATCTCGCCGAGCGCGGCGGCGGCGTGGAGCGGCCAGTAGGGATCGCGGAGAAATTCGCGCGCAATGAAGATGAGGTCGGCCTTTCCGCTGCCGAGGATCTCCGCCGCCTGGGCGGGATCGGTGATCATGCCGACGGCGCCGGTGAGGATGCCGGTTTCGCGGCGAATGGCCTCAGAGAATGGCGTCTGATAGCCCGGGCCGACGGGAATCTGCGCGCCGGCGACGTTGCCGCCGGAGGAGACATCGATGAGGTCGATGCCGCGGTCGCGCAGCAGAGCGGCGAGCGCGACAGAGGACTGAAGATCGAAGCCGCCTTCGGTCCAGTCGGTGGCGGAGATGCGAACGAAGAGCGGGCGCGGGCGCGGCCAGACGGTGCGTATGGCGTCGACGACTTCGAGGAGCAGGCGGGCGCGGTTTTCGAGCGAGCCGCCGTACTCGTCCTGGCGGCGATTGCTGAGCGGGGAGAGGAATTCGTGGAGCAGGTAGCCGTGGGCGGCGTGGATCTCGAGCACATCGAAGCCGGCGCGATCGGCGCGCTGGGCGGCGCTGCGAAAGCTCTCGAGAACGCGGGCAATGCCGGCGGCGTCGATCTCGCGCGGCTGGGGATAATTGGGGGCAAAGCGGATCGGGCTGGGAGCGACGACGTTGGTCCAGCCGCCATTTTCAGGAGCGACCACGCCTTCGCCGAGGAACGGCGAGTACGTGCTGGCTTTGCGCCCGGCGTGGGCAAGCTGGATACCCGCCCGCGCGCCCTGCGAGTGCAGGAAGGTGACGATGCGGGCGAGAGGCGCGATGTGCTCGTCCTTCCAGAGGCCGAGATCCTGGGGGCTGATGCGGCCTTCCGCGACGACTGCGGTGGCCTCTGTGAAGACCAGGCCGGCGCCGCCGACAGCGCGGCTGCCGAGGTGCACCAGATGCCAGTCGGTCGCGAAGCCGTCGACGCAGGAATACTCGCACATGGGCGAGACCACGATGCGGTTACGGAGGGTGATGGAACCAATGGCGAGGGGGGAGAAAAGCTGCGCGGGATCCTGAGGCGTCATGTCTGACCTTTGGATGTGGAATGGGTGGAGGGGTCGCAGGCGCGAGCGATCAGGGCTGGCGCAGGGCGAAAAAAGAGGCTTCGTGTGGACGAAGCCTCTGCGGAGCGCCTTGATGCGGGAGGGCTGCTTTGCCTGTTGCCTCCGTAGGAACCCTCTCCCGAGGTTCCGGGGTAATCGCCAGCCCTCTACTACATCCTGGCAAGTAGCCGTTAAGCCATCAATATCTTGGGGCATGCGTGCGGGTCTGTCAAGAGAAAAGAATGCTTTCGGGGATGGCGTTTAGGGATCAGCGGGTGACGACGGTGATCGGCCGGGGTCCAGCGAATTCTGAGGCTTTGCCGGGAACCACTGCTTGTCCGCGGGGAGGGGGTGAAGCCGGTAGAGGATGAGGAGATCGCGTTCGGCGGCGTCGAAGGCTGGGAAGGCGGCGACCTGTTCGATGGAGAACTGCGTCTGGAGGTCGGCAAGGGTGTCGTCGTCGATGGCGTTCCAGGCGGCGTACCACGAGGGCTGGTAGACATGGATGCGATAAGGGAGGTCCCACGGGCCGTAATCGTCGCAAATGGCGGGCAGATGCGTGGTGAGCGCGATCTGATCGCCACTGATGGAGAGCAGCAGGCGGTTCGGGGCGGGATGGGTGTCGATGTAACGGGTGAGATTGGTTGCGGCGGTCAGCCAGGTGTATTGAGGATGGCGAACGTAGCGGATGGTGTGGACGATGCCGTTGATGGAGACGATGGACAGTGCGACCAGCGCGGCGGCCGCGGCGATGCGCGGCAGGAGGGCGAGAGTTTTTCGCGCGCGAAGCGGGGGCGAGGGGGAATCGGACTGGTTAACAGCGCGAGCTTCGAAAAGATGCGCGACGGCGAGCACGGCAGGGATGCAGAGCGGGAAGATGACGGCTTCGTAGTAGCGAGGCGCGGGGCGATTCTGCCAGCCGATGAAAAAGAGAGTTCCGGCGATGGCGAGGAGGGATGCAGGAACGAGGGGATTGCGCCAGAAGACTGAGCGGCACGCAGCAATGAGCGTGAGCAGGAGCAGGACGATGACGGTGATGCAAAGCGCGGGGGAGATCCAGAGCGTGCCGTGGAGCGCGTACCAGAAGGCGGCGAGCTTTCCAGTAAGAGTATCGGGGATGGGCCAGCTGTTGGCGCTGAAGAAGTAGCGGAAGTCGTTGAGGTAGCGGGGACGGATGGCCAGCCAATACCACGCGCTCCATGGCAACGCGGCGGCGAGCGAGGTAATGGCGATGGCGCGCAACGTGGGCCGCAAGCGGAATCCGCAGGCCCAGGAGACCAGAAAGAGCGTGGAGGGGATGAGGAAGATGCCGGTGGTCTTGGCGAGGACGAGGAGGCAGAGCAGGAATCCGGTGAGGATGAGAAGCGGAACGCGGGCGCGGGCTGAGGCGCTCGGCAGCCGCAGCGCAGTGAGCCAGGAGCACAGGAGAAAGGCGAAGGAGAGCGGCTCAAGGATCGCGAGACGACTGAAGGCGTAGAGAAAGGGGTTGGCGAGCAGGAGAGTGACGGCGAGGAGGGCCGCCCAGCGGGGGGCGCGGGCGCGGATCAGCGCGTAGACGAGAACCAGATTGAGGCCGAGGACGCAGAGGACAGTGGCGCGGGCGGCGGCGAGGCTGACTCCGGTGAAGCGAAAGACGCCGGCGAGGAGCAGCGGCCAGACGGGAACGGCGACGGCGGGATTGAAATCTCCGGGAAGGTACCAGCGGCCGAGTAGGAAATGGCGGATGGCGGCGTTCGCGTACCAGCCCTCATCGGTGTACTTGGAGAAATCCATCCACGGGGAGTCGTTGGGAAAGTCAGCGAGGAGATGGCGGAAATGGAGGCAGTAGAGCGCGCAGAGGGCGACCGTCCAGAGAAGGTACAAGGCACGCGCTCGAAGCATCACGCCTCCAGCCTGGCAGCGCGTGGGATGGGAAATGCAGGTCCATTCGACTCGCGCCGGAATTTCCGTTGCGCTCCGGCAACGGAGCGCAACGAATTTGGAAAGCTCGTTCAGAATGACAGAGTTATTGCTCAAGAGAAAGGCCGCGTCCGAAGACGCGGCCCTCGTGAAGGTTGGAAATCCGGGTTTAGTTGCTGACCGTGACGCTGAGCGAGGTGGTTTGCGCGGGGAGGCTGCCGCTGGTTCCGGTGACGGTAACGGTGTAGGTTGCGCTCTGACCGCCCCCGCCGCCTCCTCCTCCGCTGCCGCCGCTGCCGCCGCAACCCAGGCCGGCTGCCAGGACGATGACGACCAGCAGGCCGAGGATGGTGTGCCAGCTCTTACGCCGCGCCGGGATGCCGAAGAAGACCACGAAGGCGAGCACGACTCCGCCGGCGCCGGTGAGGTACTTCGTCATCGGGAAGCGCACAGCGGCGCTGGAAGTGGTGGTGGTGACGGTAAGAGTGGAGGTAAGCGCGCCTGCCGTGATGTCCACGCTCGTGGGCGAAAGACTGCAGCCGACCCCGGTAGAGGTGCTGGACACCGAGCAGGTAAGCGCGACATTACCGGTGAAGCCGCTGGACGGTGTGACCGTGATGGTGGAGGTTCCGGATTCGCCGGCGGTGATGGTGCCGATGCTGCTGGCAGTGAGGGCGAAGGAACTGGAGGTGGTCGAGGATCCCGAAACGATGATGACTACGCCGGCCGTGTGGATGAATTCGCCTGTGGAGTCGGTGCCCATGACGCTGACCTGATAGCTTCCGTTGGCCACCGTAGAAGCCACGTTGATGGTGACGTTGGTGGATGCGGTGCCATCGGCGGTCAAGGTGGCGGATGCCGGACTGGGCGAGCAGGTGATGCCGGTCGGTCCGGAGCAGGAGAGCGAGACGGCGCCGGTGAAGCCATTCACAGAGCCGAGCTGAATGGTGTCACTGCCGCTGCTGCCGGCGGCAACGGCCACGTTGGGCGAATTCGGGACAATGGTGAAGTCGGAGAGCGGATTGGAAACAGCGGCGCTCAGCGTGGTGGAGGACGGCTTATAGACGGTGTCGCCGCTGTACTGGAGGGTGATGATGTTGGCGCCCTGAGGGAGCTCGCTGCTGTTGACGGTAGCCCCGAAGGTGGAGACGTCGGTGCCGGCTCCGGCGGTAACCACAACCGATCCGAGGTTAATTCCGGAGGAGAAGAAGTCGACCGAGCCGGTTGGGGCTGCGCTGCCGCTCTGACCGGTGACGGTTCCGGAGATGGTGAGGGTCGAATTGGGCGAGATCGTGCCGCTGGTTGCGGCGGCGATGGTGGAGGTGAGGCCGGTGCCGGTCGTAAGAGTGACCGAGGCGCTGGTTGACGCGGCCGCGTAGTTGGCGTCACCGGAGTAATTGGCGGTGACTGTGTAGGTGCCGGCCGCAGCGCTGGTGGTGACCGCGGCGACGGCATCGACGAAGCCGGTTGAGGGGTCAACCGCGCCGGAGAGTGGGAAGGTGCCGGAGATGCCCGACGGAGAGCTGGTGATGGTGACCGAGCCGGTGGGCGGAGCGGCGGGAACGGTGGCTCCAACCTGATTTTCCACGATGGTCAGGTTGGAGGTGTTCTCGACGATGACATGGAAGGTGTTCAGGGTGGTGGGCGGAGTCACGATCGCCATCGCCGGCGTTGCCTTGGTGACGGTGAAAGTGGTGGCCGAGGCGGTGGACGAGTTATAGCTGGCGTCACCCGAATAGCTGCCGGTGACCGAGTGGTTGCCGACCGGGAAGGCGTAGTTGGTTTCCGCGTCGCCTTCCGTGTTCAGCACCGCGGTGCTGATGCTGGTCCCGTTGTCAGCGAAGGTGACGGTGCCGGTGGGCTCGGTATAGCCGGTGCTGCTGCAGCCGCTCGATGCGCAGCTGGTGGGAATGGGCTCAGCATCGAGAATCAGCTGAGAGCCGTAGGGTACGCTCTGGCCGGAACTGACCGCGGTCTCGCCGGTGTAGATGCTGATCGTGTTCAGGAGATAGAGGAGGGTGGTGCTGTTCTCCGGAGTGACGGTGATCTGGGTTGTGGCCGATTTGCTGGCGGCATTGGTGCCGTCTCCGCTGTATTGCCCCCAGATATTGTAGGTGCCGCCGGGGAGATAGTTGATAGAGCCGGAGTAGGAGCCGTCGCTGAGGGCAAAGGTAGCCTCGCCCTGGTTCGACAACAGGGTGCTGTCCGTCATAAGGGCAACATCGCCGGTCGGGGTTCCGGAGCCGGTGACGGAGCCGCTGATGGTGATAGGCGTGCCGTGGCTAAACGATGTCCTGGACGGGGCGAGGGTGACGGATGTGGATTTGAAGGTGACATTACCCCAGTCGTTGATGAGGACGTTGGCATCGACAGAGCCCAGGCCGGTGGCGAGGTTATAGCCGGCGGCAGCGTTGTAATCGGCAGTGGTGCCGGTGCCGAGCTGACCTTCAACAACGCCGCCTACGGTAAGACCGTCTGTGACTGCAATGCAGTTGTTCTGTCCGGTTGGCCCGCAGGGAACGGAGTTGGTGCCGTTGGTAATGTCGTGAAATGCGGCGGGGAACTGAGTCTTGAGCGGATAAAGGACGAAGTCGGCCTGACCCTGGGAACCGTATTTCTGATCGACGAGCGCCATGATGGCGGCGAAGGTGGGCGCTGCGGCGGAGGTGCCGCCGACTCCTGTGATCTGGTAGAGATTGTTGCCGGAGGGCGGTTGGCAATCGCCATCGGAAGCGCAGATCGGATAGTAGCTGTAATTCACGCCATCGGCGGCAAAGAGGGAGACGTCAGGGATGTCGCGCACCTTGTCGGTCTGCGTGCCGGTGCCGGTTTGCCAGGAGGGTTTGGCATAGCCGGAAACGCTGCTGACGCAATCGCCGCTGGAATCGTAGTCGTTGCCGGCGCAGACAGCCGAACTGCTGGCGCCGCCGCTGCCACCAACGATGTTGGTGTCGTTATCGCTGTTGATGTTGACGGCATCCAGGCCATACTGGCTGTCGTTCCAGGGCTGTTCAGGCAGCGACTTAAGCAGGGAGGTTCCCGGCGCCTGGGTGGGATTCGGGTTCCAGTCGTTGAGGGCGCTTACGGCGCCGCTGGCCCAGTCGGAGTAATAGAAATCGGTGCCGCCCACGGCAACGTCGTAGGGAGTTGAGGCCCAGCTGTTGACGCCGAGCCCGTTGACGGCGTACTCCTCGGTGTTCTCGTTGTCGCAGCCGGCCGAGCCGCTGTCGCCGGCGGCAACCACGACGGTCTGGCCCTGTGCGGCTGCCTCCTCCCAGAGCGAGGACATGAACGCGTTGAGCGAACCGGCTTCCTGCTCGCACCCGCCGACATCGATGCTGGAGCTGATGATGGGGGCGATGTTGCTGTAGACGGCGTGTTCGGCGGCGAGCAGGCCGCCGTTCTCGAGGGCGGTGTCGGCGGCGATGACCAGGTCGATGGTGGCCTGGGGAGCGACGGCTCCGGCCCATTCGACATCGAGGTAGGACTCAATCGAGGCGTAGTTGGGTCCGTCGGGGTTGTTGATCCCGTCGATGCCGGGATCGTTGCCGTCGATGATGACCTGAGGCAGGTTATTGGTGGGCAGGTTGAAGAGTGTACGGAACTGCTTCACCAGATCCATGTTCACGTTGGCAAAGTCGAGGATGGCGATGGTTTCGCCCTGGCCCTGTTCGGCGGTGCTGGCAGGCAGGTCGTACTGGACGGCAAAGTCGCCTGGGGCGAGGACGAAACTGAAGCCGGCCGAGGTGCCATAGGTCCAGTTGGGCGTGGCGTGATCGGTCTTGGGGTTATACGAGGCGGTGCCCAGTACATGCGTGAAGGTATGCGGCTGGAAATCGTTCAGCGAATCGAATCCGCCAACCACGGGAGCGAGAGCGGCGGGGATGTCGGGTTCAGTGGCAGTAGCGTAATGGATGTTGCCATTGACCTGATAGCGATGAATCTGAGCGTGGAAGGCCTCGCGGAGCTGGGCGACGTTACCGCTGAACTCGATGACCTGCTTGCCGGGCTCGACGCCGGTGACCTGAAAGCCGTGCGAGGAGAGCCAGGATTCGACGGTGGCGATGTCCCGGTCGGAGGGCCCGAACTGCTGGCCGAACTGAGCCGGCGTGAGCCACTTGTGGTAATTCGCGCTGCCCGGGGTGTGCATCTGGGCGACGAGTTGCTGAAGGGCTGCTTCCTGAGCGGAGCTGCGCTTGAGGACGAGGTGAATGCGCTCCAGGGGCATGGAATCGGGAGCGACGCCGCGATCGTTGGCGGCATTGGCCTGGGGCGCGATGTATCCGTGAAATGTGACACGGACGCTCTCGTCAATAGGCTGAGTCAGGCGGCTGGGAACGACGGTCTGGGTGTCCTGGGCCGGAAGCGAAACCGCAAACAGGGCGAGAACTGCGGCAGCGCATGCAAGGATGCGGGGGAAATGTACTGTGGGGCGAGTCATGGCCATCCTCTTGAATGATCGAGCGAAGACATTGCAGTTCCCGGAACGTACCGCGGGAAACCTCACTCCGGAAGGAGAATCTGCCGGAGGCTATTCGGTGATGCGTCCCATAATATCCCCGCCCGGTGACACGCGTCGGCAGAAATCGGGGCGGGAGCTTTGTTGGCTGCTGGCTCTGTGACTGTAACGCAGCCTGGAAAGTGCCGGAAAGAGCGGAATGTAAATAAGAATTTACCTTCCCAAATCAACCTCAAACCAAGGGGTAGCGAACGGATTAGACCGCAAAGGCGGAGAATAAGTTGCGGTATGCGGAGCTGCTTATTCCTGCGACTGGGTGTGAAGGACGATCCAGTGGCCGGAGTCGTAGTAGCGAATGGTGGCTGAGCGCTCGAGGTCAGCGTCCTCAAGGGCGTCGTGGTCGAAGGAGACGCCTGAGGCGGTGAGGCGGGAATTCTGCAAGTCGGCGAGCGAGCGTGTGGCGATGCCCCAGGCAGAGCCGAAGATGTTGCTGCCGGGCTCGGCCCCGAGCCAGGCGGTGTCAGGCTGGGAGCGCAACGGGATGGGCGCGTCGAGCCGGCCGGCGAAGAAGATGTAGAGGGTTGTCGCGCCCGAGGAGGAGCAGAGCGCAGCCCAGTCATTGCTTCCGGCAGCGCGAAATGCACCGTGAATGACGTTTTCCGGGGCCTGAGCCTCGAAGGACTGGGGAATCATGCAGCGGCGATCGCGCAGCTGGGCGGCGACAGTGGGAGGCAGATCCGGGAACGAACTGGGCGGCAGCAGGCGGATGCGGTATTGCTCGACCTCGCCCGCCGGGGTATGAATCCGGCCAGTCTCGATCTGCTCGGTGTTCGCCGGGGGGACGGGAGCATCTTGCGGGGCGGCTGCGGCCATGAAGAGCAGGCCGGCCAGGACGCCCGCTCCCGCCGCACGGCTCATTTTGATCCGAGGATGTTGGGATAGGAATTCTCTTCGAGCCACGCCGATGCTGAACGGAGCAGCTCGTGGACGAAGGCAATACCGGCGTCGGGAAACCGGATGACAAATGGAGTGTCGCGAGAGTCGTCGATCTCGGGGATGGCGGAAATCGAGGTGAAAGTGTATTCCGGCACCTGGGCAGCGTCGCCTGGACTGCCTGCGACCCCGAGGGTAAGGCCCTCGCGAAAGGCGAAGCTGAGGCCGAGGATGCGCTGATCGAGGCGCTGGAAGGCCGGCTGATAGCGGGCGAGGCGCAGATAGGCGTCGAACATGGCGAGGGCGCCGGCGATTTCCTCGATGTCGGCGTGGACGCAGGTGAGTCGTGCGCCGTCGGTGATCCAGATTTCCAGACCCTTGGCAAAGCTGGCAGCGAGGGGGTCGGCCGCGTTGCGGGAAGGGCTTTCGGACTGCGGCTTTTCGGGATCCTCGGGCGGCGGGGAGGGCGGCTGGGATTCGCGCGGCGGATCGGTCAGGTCGACGGCGAGCACGGCGGTAACGCGGAGACGAGCGTGCAGATCGGGATCGTCGTGGCCGGGGGCCTCAGCGAGGAAATTGCGGCGCAGCACCGCGGCGCCGGGCTTTTCGAGCAGGGTACGAAGCCGGGTCACGGGCGCAGCCATCCGCTGGACGGCGACTTTGATTTCCAGGCAAGGCATCGAAATCCTCGTGCGCAATGCTGCGACCCTGGAGGAACAGGGGTCGTCCCGCGCTATCAGAGATACTTTATCGTCTTGGAGCCCTGAGGGATATGGGCCATCGGTGGGTGTGCCCGGTTGGTAACGGGAGGATGCACCGAGACTGCGGAGGGGTTCCCGGGCGAGCGGCGCGGGGTATTCTGGAGCGGAAGGCAGTCCATCCCTGCTGCGAAAGGGCTTGAACAGCGTATGCGCCGACCTGTGGGCGTGATCCTTGCCGCGATCATTCTGGGAATAATCGCACTCTTCGGGATTCTTGGTGAGACGGCAGCGCTGGGCTTTGCGTTCTTCTACCACAGCCCGCTGATTCCGAATCTGCCGTTTGTCCGGCCGTTCATGGTGGTGACGAACGGCCTGCTGCTGCTGTTTTTTCTGTTATGCGCGTGGACGGTAGTGGGTCTGTTCCGGATGCGCCCGTGGGCGAGGATCTCGATGGCCGCGATCGGCGGGGTCATCGCCTTTTTCTCGCTGATGATTGGCCTCGTGATGCTGTGGGCAGGCCGGTTCACGCAGATGCTGCCACCTTCGGCGGGGCCCGGGATTCCGTCGGCGGGCATGGCGCAGACGGCGCTGACGATGATCGCGGCGTTTTACTTCCTGATTGCCCTGGCGGGCGTCTGGTGGCTGGTCTATTTCACTCGGGCGCGGGTACGCGATGCGTTTGCCGGATCGCGGCCGCTCTCGGCAGATTCGGTTGCCGTGCTGCCGCCGGGATCGTGGGGTAGCGTGTCCGAACCCGCAATCCCGGGATGGCGAATTGTGATCATGGTGTGGGCGTGGTTGATGTTGGTCAGCGCGTTGTTTTTGGCCGCCCTGCTTTGGCTGCGTCCGCCCATGTTTATTTTTGGCGCCGTGCTGCAGGGCAGCGCGGGAATGGCGGCATTTGCGGTTCTTTGGCTCGTGGAGATCTACCTGGGCGTAGGGCTGCTGCGGAAATGGAAGGCGGCGTGGTACCTGGCGCTGGCGTTCCAGGCGTACGGCGTGCTGTACTTCGTGAGCTTTCTGGTTCCCGGGGTGTGGGGGAAGTACCTCGCGTATCAGCGGACGCTGATCAGTCAGTGGGGATTGCCGACGGCGGCGCCGGGCAATCCGGCGCTGATTGAGCAGGGACCAATTCTGGCGGGGGCATTCGTATTCAGCGCCGTTCTGGTGGCGCTGATCACGTGGGCGCTGATCAAGCGCAGGGGAGATTACCTGGGTGCGCGAAGCGCCGAGGGATGAGGTTGCGGCTGCGGGATGCAGCACGCCTTATTTTGCTGTAGGGTCAGAATGAAGCCGGCCCTGCTTTCCTGATTCGATGTCTCAGGCCGGAGGATGAACCTGACAGGAGCAAAGAGTGCACAGCGCATCGATTGAACGGCATGGCATCACGGCTGAAGAAAGGGATGATCTGCGCCGGTTCTGGGGACGTGTTGTCTTCGCGCTGGGAATGGGAATCGGCATGCTTCCGTTCGCGGCGCCGCCGGGTGCGATCTCCACGCTGGGGCAGCATGACGCGATGCTCGAAGTGGTGGCGCTGATCGCGTTCTGCATCACGGTGCTGCCGGCGAGTGTGCTGGCGTTCTGGCATCGGCGAGCGGCTTCGCTGTGGCTGCTGCTGGTGGGTTTGGCCGCGGCGGCGCTGGTGATCGCGGAGCAGCATTCCCTGGCGTCCGCGCGGGGCATCGCACCGGACTATTACAGCGATTATCTGTTTGTGGGGCCGCTGGGGCTGGCGCTGTTCGGCATCATTACAGAGTGGAAGGGCTGGCCGCCGCTGCTGGATCGATCCGGGCGAACGCAGGCGTAGAGGCAAAGACCATCAACAGCAGGGGCACCTGAGGCGAGATGCAACTTGGAATCGTGATTATGGCCGCGGGCAAGGGGACGCGGCTGAAATCGAGGCGGGCGAAGGTCCTGCACGAGATCGGCGGTCAGCCGTTGCTGCGGCACGTGATCGCGGCGGCGGCGCAGGTGGTTCCGGCGCACGATATTTTGGTGGTCATCGGGCACCAGGCGGAAGCGGTGCGAGCGTCAGTACGCGACACCGGCGTGCGCTTCGTGGAGCAGGAGGAGCAGCGCGGCACCGGACACGCCATCCAGTGCGCGGAGCATGAAACGCGGGACTATGGACACCTGATCGTGCTCTCCGGAGACGTGCCGCTGCTGAAAAGCGAGACGATTGCAGCGCTGCGCGACTTTCACCTGCGTGCGCGGGCGGCTATGACCATCCTGACGGCTGAGCCGGAGAATCCGTTCGGTTATGGGCGGGTATTGCGGAAATCGCCGGGCAAGCCGGAGGTTGCGGCGATCGTCGAACAGAGAGCGCTCAAGCCGGCGCAGGAGGGGCTGCGCGAGATCAATTCCGGCATTTATGCGTTCCAGCGCCAATCGCTTTACGAGCATATCGGCCAGTTGCAGGCGACGAATGCACACAGGGAACTGTATCTGACGGACATGGCAGGAATCCTCGAGGCCGCAGGGGAGCGAGTCGTCGCGGTCGAGGCGGCGCAGGCAGCCGAGGTGCTGGGCGCCAACACCATCGCCGAGATGATGGAGCTGGACCGCGCCATGCGGCTGGAGAGAGCACTTGCACTGATGGCTGAGGGCGTGGTCATTTTTCAGCCGGAGACGGTGAGGATCGACGCCGGCGTGGAAGTGGGGCCGGACACGGTGATTGAGCCGTTCGTGCAGCTGCTGGGGACAACGCGGGTGGGCAGCGAGTGCCGGATCCGTTCGTATGCGGTGCTGGAGAATACCACCCTGGGGGACCGGGTAGAGATCCTGCAGTCGTGTGTGATTGAAGATGCAGTGATCGAGAAGGGCGCAAGGCTGGGGCCGATGGCGCATCTGCGGCCCGGATGTCATATCGGCGAGAACGTCCACATCGGGAACTTCGTGGAAGCGAAGAAGACGCGCATGGGAGCGGGGTCGAAGGCCAATCACCTGACGTATCTGGGCGACGCCCAGGTGGGCAGCAGGACGAATGTCGGCGCGGGAACGATCACCTGCAACTACGACGGGGTGAACAAGTATCCGACGGTGATCGGGGACGGCGTGTTTGTGGGCAGCGACTCGGCGCTGGTGGCCCCGCTGGTGATCGGTGACGGCGCCTACATAGCGGCAGGGTCGGTGATCACGGACGATGTTCCGGCGGATGCGCTGGCGCTGGGCCGGGCGCGGCAGGTGACGAAGGAGGGCTGGGCGAAGAACCGGCGGGCGCAGCAGGAGCTGCACGGGAAGGGAAGCAGCAAAAAGTAAGAAGGAACAGCGATGCCGGTCAGGCTGCCTGTTCGCCGTCCTGACGCATCAGGGCGAGCTCAGCGCGAAGGCGAAGGCGGGCGGCGAGAGCGGTGCGGAAGATTTCTGCGTTAGTTTTCCCCAGAAGTTCGGCGACGCGGACGGCGGGATAACCCTCGACATCCATCAGGAGAAAGACCAGTCGCTCGAGAGCGGGAAGGCAGCGCAGGGCTTCTTCGAGATCGGTACGGAGGATATTGCGGCCGCAGGGCGAATCGGCGGTGGGGGGGGTGGGCAGGCGCTCATCGACCAGGTCGACGCGCTCGGCGAGTTGTTCGACCAGCGCGCCGTCAACGATGGCCTGGTCGGGTTCGTCGGCGGTGTGAAAGGCGCGCACAAAGGTGCCCTCGAGGATATCCTCGGCCTCGATCTCGCTGCCGGTCATGTAAAAGGAAACCGAAAAGACGCGATGGCGGTGGCTGTCGTAGACATCGCGCTGGCGGTCTTCCAGCCTGCGCGGCGACTCCTGGCGCGCTGACACGCGCGCGAAACGTTTGTCGATGTCGAACAGCATGGGGTCGCCACTTCTCCTGGGAGAGCGATCGGCAAGAGGAAGCTTACCACAACGTAATGCGGTCGATGAAACAGAATCGACACAAAAAGGCCGAGGCTATATGGCGCTGCCGGGGGTTCTTAAATTCGCAGCAGGAGGATGGATTCAGAATGAACGGGGAGGGTTGCCAGGCGGGAGGAATAGTGTGCTCGGTTGCGTTAGAGCCAGGTTAGGATAGATCGGGAACAGACCTTTCCCGGATGATCGGATTGTTGTACTTATCCGCGCAGTAGCAGCGCGGGAGGTTCCCCGGGGGTTGTTTGTTCGTGGTCCGACCAAATCGGGGAAGTGGCAAGGCGTGGCCGGGAGGGGAAGTGGCATCAGAGCGCATCTTGATCGTGGATGATGAGCCATACGTGCGCACTCTGATGGCGACCATGCTGGAGAAGTCGAACTACGCGACGGTGCTGGCCGCGAACGGGCTGGAGGCCATCGAGCATGTTGAACGCGACCCTCCCTACGATCTGATCCTGTCGGACATTGTGATGAACGGGCTGGACGGGATCGGCCTGCTGGAGCGGATTCGGGAGATCCACCCGGACACGCCGATGGTGATGGTGACGGCCATCCACGATGTGGGGGTGGCGATCTCGGCGATGCGCAAGGGCGCCTACGACTACCTGCTGAAGCCGTTCGAGCGGGAGCAGCTGCTGGTGACGGTCCGGCGCGCGCTGGATTACCGGCGCCTGGTCCAGCAGAATTCGGTTTACCGTCACAATCTGGAGCAGCTGGTATCGGCCCGCACCGAGATGCTGCGTCAGGCAATGGCGGACCTGGAGCGATCCTATGACATCACCCTGGAAGCGCTGGGCGATGCGCTGGACCTGAAGGACGCGGAGACCGAGGGGCACTCGCGCCGGGTGACGGCCTACACGATCGCGCTGGCGCGGCACTGCGGAGTGGAACTGGCGCAGACGCGGGTGATCGCGCGCGGGGCGTTTCTGCACGACATCGGGAAGATGGCGATCCCGGATGCGATCCTGCTCAAGCCGGGGAAGCTCGATCCGGAAGAGCTGGCTATTATGCGCGAGCACTGCGCGCGAGGCTACCAGATTCTGCGCAAGATCCCGTTTCTCGAGGAAGCGGCGGAGATTGTCTACAGCCACCAGGAGTTTTATGACGGCAACGGGTATCCGCGCGGTTTGAAAGGTGACCAAATCCCCCTCGGGGCGCGCATTTTCGCGGTAGCCGATACACTGGACGCCATCACCTCCGATCGTCCTTATCGCAGAGCCAGCAACTATGAGGCCGCGCGGAGAGAGATTGCGCGGTGCGCAGGATCGCAGTTCGACCCGGCCGTGGTGGAGGTTTTCCTGGGGCTGCCGGACAGCCTGTGGGAGGATCTGCGTGCCGAGATGACGCGCCATCCACGTTTCTCGCCGCTCTCATTTGCCGGGGCGATTGAAGATCTGAAGGTGTAGATTCAACTTCGCCGAAAATCCGGAAGCAAGGAGAACTCGCGATGCCGTTGCTGGACGACAAAACGATCGCGTCGA
Source organism: Acidobacteriaceae bacterium (assembly GCA_035505395.1). Taxonomy (GTDB): domain Bacteria; phylum Acidobacteriota; class Terriglobia; order Terriglobales; family Acidobacteriaceae; genus Palsa-343. The sequence continues at coordinate 41,935 of DATJQW010000001.1, read as the reverse complement.
AGCTGCAGGGCCTGCCCCGCTGGAAGCTGGACGGCGGCGAGCTGGTGCGCCGTCTTGAGTTTTCGAATTTTATCGAGGCAATGCAGTTTGTGAACAGCGTGGCAGAGCTGGCCGAAGGCGCGGGACACCATCCCGACATCGACATCCGCTACAGCAAGGTGCGGCTGGCGTTGATGAGCCACGATGCCGGAGGGCTGACAGATCGCGATTTTGACCTGGCAGCGGCGATTGACAGCCTGGACTGAGGCCAGCCCAGTCGATTGCTCGACGAGCGGCAGCTTCAGGGAAAAAATCGGGACCGGAGGAGAAGCGGGGCAACTTTCGCCTAAAAATCCCGTCTGAACACTTTAATCGAGCGTTGCGTCTTCAGGAGAAGAGCTGATTTGCGGTACATGGGACGGCTGGCGCAGCTTCGCCAGAGATTTTCGATCCCAAAGCGCTACCGCGAGGCCGCCAAAGAGTGCGGAACCGGCGATCAGCAAACCTGTTCCGAGCATGCGCAAGCCGCGACGGGAGCGAGATTGGCGTTGATCTTCGGCAGAATCAGCATAGGCAGACATGCCAAAAGTCCCTCCAGGGACGAAATCGTACGAGTCGTATACAACTTTCGAATGTATTTGAGTGTAAATGAGGATTGTGCGGGAACGATTTCAGAGATACACTGTTTCGAGTGGAGGGGCCTGTCCTTCGGGTTCCCGAAAAGTTTGAATGCTACCTGATGGCCGCAATGGGCATCAGAATGAGTGAAGGGTTAGTAACCAGACCGGTGACTCAGAATTCCCGGCTGGTTCCAGGTTGCGTCACTGGCCTCCCGGCACGGACAAAATACCGTTCGTGCCGTCTTTTTTTGCCTTTTTCAGCCTGACCTGCCAAGTTGCGGGAGTGATCGCAGCTTTCCCCGGTGGAAAACGCGCCTGGTACGATAGAGGCCTGGAGCGTTTCTGGAGCGTTTATGGTGAAGCGAATGGTCGGCAGCATGGCACTGGGCCTGCTGATCGTGGCCGCGTACGTTCTCCCGGCGAGTACCCTGACGGGCGTTCGGGCGCAATGGTCCGATCCCCAGGCGGACATTCCCGCCTATCACGCCAGCCCGCCGGCGCCGGGCCAGGTGCTGCCGCCGATTCTTTCAGGGCAACAACTTACCGGACCGTACTTCCAGAAGAAGTGGCAGGTGGCGGTGTACCGGGAAGCGGCGCAGATCCCGAGGGTCCTGTATCAGCTTCCCTGCTATTGCCGCTGCGATCGCGAGCTGGGGCACACCAGCCTGCACAGCTGCTTCGAGGGGACGCACGGGGCGATCTGCGAGACCTGCGCGGCCGAGGAAGCCTACGCGTACCGGATGACGAAACGCGGCTGGACTCCGCAGCAGATTCGCGCGGGGATCGAGCGCGGCGAATACCGGTCCATCGACCTGAACGCGCTGGGGAAGAGCTGATTCCCGAGTCGACGATGGCGCTGTTGCGCAACGTGCTCCTGCCGCTGATGCTGACGATCGGCGCAGGGTCGATTTCCGCGGGCGTGGAGCATCGCGCGGGACAATCGACGGTCATGCCCTGCGCAGGGATCACACTGACCGCGAGTTATCTGGCGGAGGCGGCGCCTGGAGCGGGGCCCGGATTTCTGTTCCGCATCGAGAACAAAACGGCGCACGCCATCCGTCTGGAGCGGCCCATACCATCGAGCGCGCACTGGTACGCGGAGGTGGGGAACCGCTGGCTGTGGCGCTCTTCGGCGGGGCGGGGTGGGGCGCTGGTGGACGCAGAGCGGCAAAAAGGGCCTATGTTTGCGTACCGGCCGACCGCTATGCCAGCAGACCCGCAATATCTTACGGTGCCGGCACATGGGGTGCAGCAATGGGCGGAGGCGATGCGAGACCATCCCGCGATTAATTACGATCCGAGCTGCCCAATGTGCAATTATCCCGGGGAGTCGCAGTATCAGGCGATCTTCGCGTACGCGTACCTGCCGGCTCCGGATGAGCATGAGCCGGATCTGCTGCGCTGCGGGCTGCGCTCGGCGCCGGTGCCGATGCCCCCGCACCCGGCCGGAGCCGGGAAATCGCACTGATTTTCGTTTCCTGGTGCATCTTCCGCGGGACCGGTCTCGTCTTTTCGCGTGAGGCAGAGCCAATCTGCTGCGCCTCTGGAATCCGGCCGCAACGGTAGCGGGCGGAACGGGTTCAGAGGGAGAAACCGGGGAAACTGGAGACTCTATGAAGAAGACATTGATGACGATGGCGCTGGGTGGAATGCTGGCGCTCTGTATGAATCCAGCGCTGCGAGCGCAGGACAACACAGCACCGGCGCAGGACAACGGCCAGCAGCAACAGCAGGGTCCGCCCGAGCACGGGCGCATGGATCCCGATACGCAACTGGCGCATATGACGAAACAGCTGGACCTGACCACCGATCAGCAGAGCCAGATCCGGCCGATCCTGATGGATCGCGACCAGAAGATGCAGACATTGTGGCAGAACCAGTCGCTGTCGCGGGAGGATCGCCGGAGCCAGATGATGAGCATCCGGCAGGATTCCAACGCGAAGATCGAAGCAGTGTTGAACGACCAGCAGAAGCAGAAATTCGAAGCGATGCAGGAGCGGCGCGGGCGCCACGGCATGCAGGGCGGAGACAACCAGCCGCAGCCGCAGAGCCAGCCGCAGTAAATTTCCCCAGGAAATGTATCCACGCGAGGCCGCCGGATGAACCCGGCGGCTTCTGCCTGGAGGCGCGCTCCGGAGGCGGAATCGAGGAGCAGCTCCACGAAGGCGTTGGCGCGAGCGTTTTTTGACTCGTGGCCCGGCGCAGGCAGACGGCGGAAGCCGGGGTGCTCGTGGAGGTGCAGCGGATTGCCGGGAGCGGGGATACAGTTCTCAGCTATTGTGGCAGTTCAGAGCAGGTGCAGAAGCACACGAACCGCGGCAATGATGCCGATCCAGAGAACGCCGCCGGCGACCGCACCCCAGACGAGGCCGTGCGCGGGAGCGAGCGGATTTTGGTCGGTGGATTGACGCGGTGCGGGGATAAAGCGCGGTCTCGCCTGGTGCCAGTGGCCTCTCTCATCGAATCCCATGCCGCAGCGAACCGCATCGATGGGTGTCACCATATTTCCTCCTCGCCCATATGTCGAACGTCAGGGACAAGGGCATGTTCCCAGAGGACCCAGCGTGGTGGATGTGACATTGATCACTCGCGTTGTCTGTCCTCAGCGAAAGCTGGTCATGAGTGATGCACGAGTAATGGAAGAATCCTGAGGCGATTCTTAGGCGGAATTAACAAAGGCCCCATGACGGGGCCTTTTGCTCAGGGTTGCTGAGGGGATAATTCCGATCAGGCGCGAATGCGGCTGCGCAGTTCCTCGGGGATACGGTCGTGGAGAACGCGAGCCTGCTCGATGGCGACGCCGGTCAGGTAGACCGGAGCGGGAGTGGCGATGGCGACAAGAATCCAGGCAGCCAGAGAGGCCAGGAGACCCAGAATGGCCGCGGCCTGGAGGGTGAGGACCAGCTGCGTGTGCTCCAGATGCATGACCACGGCAGCGGTGCGCAGCGGTTCGACGCGATGGATAACGGCCAGTGCCAGCAGGAAGGCGAGGATGGACACCGTGCTGAGACTGATGAGGGTGACATCGATGGTGCGGTGCAGGCGCTGCCGGGAGCGGCAGTGGCTGCAGGTAGCCAAATGCTCCTCATAGTCAATACGCATTTCGGGGGAGATGCCCGAGATATCGTATCGCCAGCTCGAAAGTATGTCCCCAACGACAGAATCGGTACAGGCGCTCATCGTTCGGTCCCCACTTTCCGCTTACCCCATGGAAAAACGTGCGGCCGCGACAACCCTGGGGTAACCAAATTACAAGGGAGCGGCTGGTTACCATTATAGGCGTGTTTCATCGGAGGACAATCGCTTCCATGGGAGAATTTTGCTCGGCCAGCAACAAGCGATTGGCAATAAGGCTCATGCGGTCGCTGAGAGCGCGCTCGGCAGCCATACGGGCGAGGGCGGGAAGATTATTGCTTTCAGAGAGATGAGCCAGGATCACCCAGGCGGCGTGGCCATCATAGCGCTTCGCCAGGAATTCGGCTGCGGCATCGTTGGAGAGGTGACCAACTCGGGACATGACCCGCTGCTTGACGGCCCAGGGATAAGGCCCGTCGCGGAGCATGTCGAGGTCGTGGTTGGACTCCAGCATCAGAATGTCGCACCCCCTCAGGTGCATATGCAAATTAGATGGCATGTATCCGAGGTCGGTCGCTAAACCGATGCGCGCACCTTCGGTTTCGAAGACAAATCCCACGGGATCAATGGCATCGTGGGGGATAGTGAAGGGGGTGACAGCGATATCGCCGACGCGAAATCCGGCGCCGGAAGTGAAATGCTCGACGGCGGGCAGGGCGGCGGGATCGCGCTCCGGGACAGATTCGGATTCGGTGAGAGCCTCCTCGGCGGCGGCCTTTTCCTCGTCGTCGGGCTCGATGGCGGCGGACTTGGCCTGGGCCTGGCGCTGCTGGAGCCATTCGGCATAGGTGATGCGACGGCGCGGGGTGAGCCAGCGAACCCAGGCCCGGTGGGTGGGCTCCGTGATGTAGACAGGGATGCCAAGCTTGCGTGCCGTGACGGCGAGGCCCTGAACGTGGTCCTGGTGCTCGTGGGTGATGAGGATGGCGTCGAGGGTTGTGGGATCTTCGCCGGCAGCTTTCATGCGCTTCATCAGTTCGCGGCAGGAGAGACCGACGTCGACGAGAATGCGGGTGGTGGAACTGGCGACAATGGTGCTGTTGCCTTTGGAACCGCTGGCCAGCACCGTCATCCGCGCCATAATGCTGAGGATACGACGGATGAATGTGGAAGGGCAGGGCGGAGGGGGCGCGAGGGTGTTCCGGTGGTCACCTGCGAGATGCAATCTTTCCGTGATTTTAGGTCTTATTGCCGGTTGCCATCACTCCGTCCGGAGAGCTTCCGTAGGGTCGATGGAGGCGGCACGGAGCGCCGGCAGCCATGCGGCGGCCAGGGCAGCGAGGGCGAGGAGCAGGACCGCCAGGAGAATCAGGCCCGGGCTCGCGGGGCTGACCTCGTAGAGGAAGGTGTGGATGGCGCGCCCACCAACAAAGGCGAGGCCGGCGCCGGCAAGGACACCCAGAGCGAGCAGCGCAACCACCTGGCGGAGCACGAGCGAGACAATGCCGGCGCGGGTAGCGCCGAGAGCCATGCGAACGCCAATCTCTGAGGTGCGGCGCGCCACCCAGGACGTGGTGAGGCCGTAAATGCCGACACCGCTGAGGAGCAGCGTCAGAAGAGCGAAGAACCGGGAGAGCGTGGAGAGCAGGCTTTCGCGGGCCATTGATTCGTCAACCTGTTCGCCCAGCGAAGTGGGGTTCGTATCCGGACTTGCAGGGGCGAACTCGTGGAGCGCAGTGCGATACGCAGCTCCTGCATCGGCCAGGGTATCAGCATGAATGACAAACGTCAGCGAATAGAGGTGGTCGCTGGCGGCAGTGAGAGGAAGATAGACGACCGGAGGCGGGGCGCTGCGCAGGTTGACGTAGCGAGTGTCGCCGACAATGGCGATTACTCGGCAGGTCTCGGTGGTGACGGTGCCGGTGCCCATGTTGCTGAGCCTGCGATCGATGGTGCGGCCGAGGGCGGGCATCATGGGGAAGAGCATATTCATCGCCGTCCAGTTGAGGATGCAGGTGCCGGCATCGGCATCGGCATCGGTTCCGGTGAAGTCGCGCCCGGCGAGGATGGGCGTGCCCAGGGTGGCGAAGTAATTCGCGCCGATGACGTTGGTCTCAAAGCGGAAGGGATTGCTGGCCGGCTCCGGGCTCTCATCGGACGAGAAAGCACCGAGGAAACTATTGCCGCTGAGGGGCGTATTTTCGGCCACGCTCACATGATCGACGCCGGGCATGTGGGCCATGCGGTCGATCATGCGGCGGTAGAGATGAACCAGCGCTTCGCCCTTCTGCGGGAGCCTCTCGAAATCCGTATTGGCGAGGAGAATATTGCCGGGGTGAAATCCGAGCGCGCCGTCGCGCAGATGAATCACGGTCGCGCCGAGCATGGCGGCGACGGAGACCAGTCCGAGAGTGAGCGCCAACTGCGCAGGCAGGAACATACGGCGGACGACGAAGTGATTGCGCGCGCCGTGGGTCTGACTGCGGCCGCTGTTGCGCAGCGCAGGCTCGAGCGGGAAATGGCTGGCAAGCCAGGCAGGGACCGATCCGAAGAGAAGAGCGCAAAGCAGCGCGCCGACTGCGGTGACGGCGAGCAGAACGGCGTCGGGATGGACAGCGAGGGCGCTTGCGGCCTCCTTGTTGTTGAGAAAGCGCAGCAGCCAGTCAGCAGTGAACCAGGCAAAGGCGACGGCGAGCGCGCCGCCCGCGCAGGCGAGCAGCAGCGACTCCACCAGAATCTGCTGCATGAGACGGGCTCGTGCGGCGCCAAGAGCTGTGCGGATGGCGAACTCATGCTCGCGGGCGGTGGCGCGCGCGAGGCAGAGTCCGGCGAGGTTGACGCAGCCGACGAGGAGCACAACGCCGGTGAGAATCTGCAGCACGAGCAGGGGCCGGATGTAGGTGGAGCGCAGACCGCTCCAGCCGGTCGCACCGGATTCCACCGCGAAGCCGGAATGCTCGACCAAAGGAGTATTGAGCAGGTTGGGGGGCAGGACTTCTTCGACCACGGGGCGAAAGAGCGCGCGGATTTGCGCCGCAGCCGCCGCGAAGTGAACGCCAGGCCGCAGTCGCGCCCAGGCGATGAGCCAGACGCTGCCGCGCCGGCGAAGCTGCGAACCTGCGCCGCGCAGCACCGGCTCGTACTCGAGGGGCAGAAAGAAATCGGGCTGGGCGCCGACGACGACGCCCTCGAATCCGCGCGGGGCGACGCCGACCACGGTGACCGAGTGATCGGAGAGGATGAGATGCTTGCCGATGATGGATGGGGCGGAGCCGAAGTGCTCCTGCCAGAAGCGGTAGCTGAGGACGGCAGCCCAGCCATCGGGGCCGCCACCGGGGCGATCATCGTCGGGCGTGAGCAGGCGGCCGGCAGCGGGGCGCAGAGCGAGGACCTGGAAGGTGTTGCCGCTGACCATGGCACCGTCGTAGGTGTGCAGGCCGTTGTCCTGCTGGAGAACGAAGAAATATGGGCTCCAGCCGAAGATGCCGGAGAGCGTGGTGGCATGGCGGCGGAGGGAATCGATCATGAAGGTGTTGAGTGGCAGATTGGGCACGGCGCCGCCGGGGCTGTTGACGACAAGCGAGATGCGCACCAGGCTGGCGGGATCGGGGACAGGCAGGGGATCGAAGAGCAATGCGCGCGTGAGCGAGAAAATGCCTGTGGTTGCGCCGATGCCAAGCGCCAGGGTGAGGACGGCGGTGACGGTGAAGCCGGAAGAGATGCGAAGCTGGCGCAGGGCGAAGCGCACATCCTGCCAGAGGGTTTCGAGCCGGTTCCAGCTCCAGCTGGCGCGCGCCTGGTCACGGAGAGCGGCAGGATTGCCGAAGCTGCGCAATGCGGCGTAACGGGCTTCGCCGGGGTCCATGCCGGCAGCGACGTTTTCGGCGGTCTGCTGGTCGAGATGGAACTCGAGCTCGGCGTCCAGACGCCGACCCGCACGTCCGCGATGCAGGAGCATCTCGAACCGCATCCGCAACGTGTCCAACCAACGCATGCCGCCCTCCCCATTTCGTTTCCTGGGTCGCCGAGCGGGAGAAAACGCTCGGCCAGCTCATACCATGACGGTCTACACTACCTTGTTGTCGACCGTCAAGGTATAGCGGGGAAGCGGCATGTATCACCCACCATGGCCCAATGTCTATGGCGAGTCGTAGGTATAGAAGCCACGGCCGGATTTGCGGCCGAGCCAGCCGGCGTCGACCATGCGGATGAGGAGCGGGCAGGGGCGGTATTTGGGGTCGCCGAGGCCCTGGTGCAGGACGCGCATGATATCGAGGCAAACGTCGAGGCCGATGAAGTCAGCGAGAGTGAGCGGTCCCATGGGATGGGCCATGCCAAGTTTGAAGACCTCATCGACGGCTTCGGGGGTGGCGACGCCTTCCATGACCGCGTACATGGCCTCGTTGAGCAGAGGCATGAGGACGCGATTGGAGACGAAGCCAGGGGCATCGTTGACCTCGACGGGAGATTTACCGAGTTTTTTCGCGAGAGAGTGAACCTTTTCGAAGGTTTCCTGAGAGGTGGCGAGGCCGCGGATGACCTCGACGAGCTTCATCATGGGCACGGGATTGAAAAAGTGCATGCCGATGACGGAATCCGGGCGCGAGGTTTGCGCGGCGAGCCTGGTGATGGAGATGGACGAAGTATTGGTGGCGAGAATGACGCCGGGTCCTGCGATGCGGTCGAGGTCGCGAAAGATCTCCGACTTGATCTCGAAGCGCTCGGTGGCGGCTTCGACGAAGAAGTCGCAGGCGGAGAGCGATGCGCGGTCGAGAGTGGGATGAATCCGGGCGAGGGCCTGGTCGGCGTCGGACTGGGTGATTTTCGATTTTTCAACTTCGCGGCCGAGATTCTTGCGGATGGCGGCGAGGCCGCGGTCGAGGAAGCGCTGCTCGACGTCGCAGAGGTGAACGATGAATCCGGAGCGTGCGAAGACGTGGGCGATGCCGTTACCCATGGTTCCGGCGCCGAGGACGGCGATGGTGCGGATGTCGGACATGAGATCAGGATACGGGCTACGGGCCGGGGTTCAGGGGATGCGCACCAGTAAACAAGTGATGTTATCGCGCCCGCCGGCTTCATTGGCGGCTTCGACGAGGGTGTGCGCGGTGAGGTCAAGGTTGGCGCCGACCTCGAGAACGCCGGCGATGGAATCCTCGTCGACTTCGCGGGTCAGGCCGTCGGTACAAAGGAGGAAGAGATCGCCTGGCTCGAGCTCGATCTGGAGGAGTTCAGGAGTGACGCTGGGCTGGGTGCCGACGGCGCGGGTAATGACGCTGCGGAAAGGCGAGTGCTCGGCCTCTTCACGGGTGAGGGTACCGAGGCGGATCTGCTCGTCGACAAGGGAGTGGTCGTGAGTCTGCCGCGTGAGGCGGCCGTTGCGGAAGAGGTAGCAGCGGCTGTCGCCGGCGTGCGCAATGAGAGCGTGCGGGGGCGTGAGGAGCAGTGCGACGAGGGTAGTACCCATTCCCGAGAGGCCGGGGTCAGACTCGGCGCGGTCGTGGACGGCGCGGTTGGCGCGGAGCACGGCAGCGTGCATGAGGTCCTGAGGAGACGCGGAGTCGGAGCGCTGGGCGATGTGCTCGAGGACAGTGTCGGTAGCGAGACGGCTGGCAATTTCTCCGCCGGCGGCACCGCCCATTCCGTCGCAGACGACGAAGATGCCGCGATCGGCGAGATAGCCGAAGGCGTCTTCATTGTGGTTACGCACGCGTCCGGTGCTGGTGAGCGCGGTTGCCTGAGGCCTGGTGGTTTCCGTGGTCATCCGAAAGGGGGAAATGCGATCACGAAACACAATACACGGAGGAAGCGGCTGGCGGGTAGCGGATAGCGGTTACCTGGTGGCGGGGCGATGTATTCACGGTCACGGAGGCAGGGACGGGCATCCACTACAATCGGCATTGAGGAAAGAGTAACGATGCCAAGAAAACCGCTGATTGCCGCGAACTGGAAGATGTATAAGACTCCTGCGCAGGCGCAGGAGTATGTGAAGGTCTTTCTGCCGCTGGTGGCCAATCACGAACGCGATGAGGTGGTGTTGTGCCCGTCGTTTACATCGCTGAGCGTGGTGATTGCGGCGGTGACGGGGTCGGGCGTGGGAGTAGGCGCGCAGAATATGTATTCGGCCGAGGAGGGCGCATTTACGGGCGAGACCTCTCCGGTGATGCTGAAGGCGATTGGGGCAACCCACGTGATTCTGGGGCACAGCGAGCGGCGGCAGTATTTTGCCGAGACCGACGAAACGGTGAATAAAAAGCTGAAGGTGGCTCTGAAGCACGAGCTGACGCCGATTGTGTGCGTGGGCGAGGTGCTGGCCGAGCGGGAGGCGGGTAAAACCGAAGAGGTGCTGCTGCGCCAGACACGCGGCGTGCTGGCCGGAATCACGGCAGGCGAGGCTGCTCCCGTGGTGATTGCGTACGAGCCGGTGTGGGCCATCGGTACCGGGAAGACGGCGACGCCGCAGATGGCGGCCGAGGCGCACCAGGTGATCCGCGGAGAGGTGAACAAGCTGCTCGGTGCGGAAACGGCGGCGGCGATGCGAATCCTGTACGGCGGGAGCGTGAAGCCGGAGAATGCCACGTCGCTGATGGCAGAAGAGGAGATCGACGGGGCGCTGGTGGGGGGTGCGAGTCTCGATCCGCAGTCGTTTGGGAAGATTGTGAAGTACTAGGGAATCGTGATCAGGGGTAACGGAGTGCAGTCTAGGGATGAATGAGCCGGAGACGATCACCGAGATTCTGGAGCGGGTGCGGACGATTGCCGTGGTGGGGTTGACCAACCGCGAAGGGCGCGCGAGCTACGGGGTGTCGCGTTTTATGCAGAGCCGGGGGTATCGGATCGTGCCGGTGAATCCGCGAATCGAGAGCTCGCTGGGCGAGCGGGCGTATCCGGATCTGGACACGGCTTGCGAGGCGATGGCGGCGGGGGGCGGGGGAGTGGAGCTGGTGAACGTCTTTCGCGCACCGGAGCATGTGCCGGAGGTGGTGAAGGACGCGATCCGGCTGAAGATTCCTTATCTGTGGCTGCAGGAAGGCGTAGTGCACGAAGAGGCCGCGGGATGGGCAGAGGCGGCAGGGATCAAAGTGGTGATGGACCGCTGCATTCTGAAGGAGCGAATGGCGGCGGGTTGGGGGAGTGGGGCCTGAACCGCCACTGGCTCAGGCCACCGGGCTTATGCCGCCGGAACACTGACTGGCTGAGGGGATGGAACCTGATTCTGCCTGGGCCACCGGCGCGCCTGTGCAACGCAGATGATGTGGAAGATGAACAGAAGCGGAACGGCGAAGGTCGGAATCAGACTTAGGGGCAGAACGGTCATCGCGGCGGTAGGAACGCCGTGCGGCTGGATAATACCCGCGAGCGTGCCCAGGGCAACAGCGATGACGAGGTCGGCCATGCCGAAGAGCTGCCAGGCGATGAAGCTGGTCCGGTGCGCGGGACTGTCGCGGTTCAGGGCCACGGCCAATGCGGTCGCGCCGACCGCCATGTCGCCCAGCCCCGCTGGCAGAGCGAAGAACCAGGGAAGAATGCGATAGGTCGCCAGTGCAAGAAAGACGAAGCCGCCGACTCGCCAGGTCTGGGCGAGGGTAAGCAGCCGCGGACTGAGCGAAAGCGTGAACTCGCGGAAGCGCGGTGAGACCGCGAACCACACAAGAAATACGGCGATCGGGGTGACGGCTGCCAGGCCCAGGGGAAGCGGGGGCTGATACGCCGCGGTGCGATAAAGATGCAGGGCCGACGCAACCAGGGAGACCACGAACCACGCTGCGAGCAGAGCTTGGGTTAACTTCGCATATCCTGTCATGACCTATCTCCTTATTCGGTGACCGTCGCGGTCACGTTGTTGGTGAACTCCAGCAGCCGATCCCACTGCTCGGCTCCCATGCGGCGACGAAGGCGGGACTGCACCTGTTGCCATCGAGGCGAAGCACGCCGGAACAGGTCTTCGCCCGCCTTCGCGAGGCGCAGTCTTCGCACGCGGCGGTCTTTCCCAGGGACTTTTGCGATCCAGCCGCGGGCGCTCATGATTTCGAGCGTGCGTGTCAGAGTCGTCGAATCGATCGCGAGAATGCGGCCCAGTTGCCCCTGGGTAACGCCTTTGGCAATCGAAAGCGCCTGAAGAACGGTGAACTGTGTAGCCCGCAATCCGAGAGGCCGCAGGGCCTCGTCGTAGTGCTGAGTGAGCGCGCGTGACGCACGGCGAAAACTGGCGCACAGGCAGTCCAGCGCGGGGAGGGAAGAAATGTTCATGGGATAAAGATGTATATACATATATCTGCGATTCAGAAATTTTGAGTGCATGATGCCGGGGACGTTCTGCGGGTGCGGGGGGAAGCGCCGGGGTTGAGCTCTAGACTTCCACGCTCTTTGGACGGACGTGGTCGCGAATGAAGCTGACCACGGCATCGAGAGAGGTTCCGGGACCGAAGATGGCGGAGACGCCCTGCGACTTCAGGAATTCAATGTCCTGATCGGGAACGGTGCCCCCGAGCACGACGAGGATGTCGTGTGCCCTGTGCTCGCGAAGGAGCGCGGTGATGCGCGGGACGATGGCGTTGTGCGCACCGGAGAGGATGCTGAGGCCGACGCAGTCGACATCCTCCTGGATTGCGGCGTTAACGATCATCTCAGGGGTCTGGCGGAGGCCAGTGTAGATGACTTCCATCCCGGCGTCGCGGAGGGCGCGGGCGATGACCTTGGCGCCGCGGTCGTGGCCGTCAAGGCCGGGCTTGGCGACGAGGACGCGGATGGGCGTGGCGCGATCAGGCATAGAGAACGCTGAAGAATAGCACAGAGGACTTCAGCTCGCCGAGCAGCTATACAGGTGCTGGCAAAATAACGGTGCATCGATCACAGCACCACGAGCTCTCACTGCGTGCTGGAATAATCGCCCGTGCGAGCTGGCGGCCCGGAAGGCGGAATCAAGCAAGGGACATGATCGCAGGGACAACCGTGCTGGTTCCCGTTCCATACTGCAGCTGGACGGCATCCGGGCGAAACCCCTTCACCTACGAGATTCGCGGAAACTACGCCCGCGTTGCTGGAGGTCACAGTCAGTACGGCACGGCGGCGGCCGGCAGCGGATGGTGCAAACTGCACAGTTACGCTGCAGGTTTGCGAACCCGACAGGAGGACACCCGATGTGCAGGTATTCGCGGCGATCACGAAATCGGATTCATGGACGCCTGAAATCACGGCACCTTGAATCTGGGCCGTGCCGTATAGCTGAGTCGCCGTGCCGATGTTCTCCACGGAGAAGGTCTGGCTGGCAGACTGGCGGAGATGCACGGTTCCAAAGTCGAAGAAAGGTGGAGTTAGAACGAGAGAAGTCACCGGAGCGCTCAGGGGAATCGACTCCAGCCCATCGTCGATGCCAAAACTGAAATTGAGGGAACTCTGGTTCGCACCAACCCAGTTATAGGGCGTGAAGCTTACGATCATACTGCAGGATGTGTGAGCAGCGAGGAAGTCAGCGCAGTCCGAAGAGGCAATTTGGAAGACGCCTCGGATCTGTTCGACGTATGTGGCTCCGAGGGCCAGGGCCGAATCAGAAATGTTGATGAGGGTGACTTTCTGATCCGGTGGCGATTGATAAACGAGGGTGGAAGGGAAGCTGACAACGGGCGGAAACACGCGCAATTGGGAGGGAATGCCGCTTCCGGACAACGGATTCGTCGTCAGTCCCTGGCTGGATACAAATTTCACGGCGCCCGCAGAGAAGCCTGGAGCGTCGGGCGCAAAGATAATGTCGACAGTGCAGGAAGCCGTCTGACTTCCGGCGAGCCTCGCACAGCCGTTTCTCAGATAGTAACCCTTTCCGGTAATTGAAACTGAGGGAATGACACCGGTTGTGCCGCTGAAGTGAATGGACTGGGAAGCCGACTCTCCCACCTGGACGCGGCCGAAGTAGTACGAAGACGGCTGCGGAGGAGGCGAATAAGTGGCTGGGATCTGGCCGCCGACGTTATAGTGATCGCCGTAGAAACTGTAAGCGTCGGGGCTGCTGTCAGCGTTGCTTTCAACGATCAGAGTCGCATTGTCGTAGCAATCCAGGCCTGGGGGCCCGTTTGGAGGGCAGTTCGCCGCATCCCAGGTGACGTTCAGGGTGCACTCGTCGCCCGGCGCGATCGGCGCAGCACATTGCGAGGGATCCACGGCAAACACCCCCGTTCCGCCTGCCGGGGGAGGGGAGCCGCCGGGATAAGTTTCATAAACATTGCTGATGATCAGCGGCGCGGCGCCGATGTTCCTGACCGGCAATGAAAACGGAACCAAAGTGCCGTCCGGTACGGGGCCGCCGTTGAAGACGGGCTGAATGAGCGGCCCGAAGGGAAAATAACTCGGGGTGGCGAGCGCAGTCGTCGGAATGCCGTAGCCCTGAACCTGGAAATCGGCTATCGCAAACTGATCAGAAGAGGGGCCGATGAGAAGGCCGGATGCCTGGGAATAATCGGAGGAGCTGCTGCCGCTACCCACCGGCAAGGAGCGGACGTGTGCGGTACAGGCTGCGCCCGGAGCCAGCACGCCGCAGGCTGAATCGACGCTGAAGTTGTAAGGAACCGCGAAGGTCGAACTGCTCGGGCCCGAACCGGCCGCGGTCGTATTGCCGACGAACATGGGTAAAGTTGATTCGTTGAAGATGGTCAGGAGCTGTTCATCGCTGACCTTCCCGGGCAGAGTTGGCGCGAAGACCAGCGATGCCGGCCACACCACGAGCGAATTGCTGCTCCCCGAGCTCACAGCGCCACTTACCTGGTAAAAGAAGGCATACTCCCAGCCGCCACTCCCCTGAGTTATCAACAGATTGAAGTCGCCCTCAACAATTCCCTCGCTTGGGCCAAAGAGATATTGAAGCTGGATATCGCATGAGGTATTGGGCGCGATTGTGGCGCAATCATTCGGAAGCACCTGAAAACAATTGCTGGTCACCGACGAAGTGCAAAGGCCGAGACCCAGGTACTGGACTGTCATCGCCAGACTCGAATTCCTGTTGGTGACGGTGACTGTTTGCGGCGGGGATACAGCGCCCGGGCTTTCATAATTCAGAAAGATGCTGGCGGGAGAGATGTTTGAATCTCCCATCTGCGGAACACCGTCTCCGGTCAGAGAGGCTACCAGGTTGCCGGCGCCCGTTGAAATCATAAGTTGACCGGTCGACTCCCCGGTGGCAGTTGGAGTGAAGATTACCTGGACCGAACAGGTTGAGTTTCCCTGAAGTAAGCTTCCGCAGTTACTGGTCTCGGAAAACGGCGCGGCCGCGACGATGGCGTCAATCGATACCGGCGAGCTGGAATCATTAGCAACTGTGAACGTCGCCGCGCCGCTCGGGCTCTGGAGCGGAATGTCGCGAAAATCGATTGCAGCCGGCATCAACTGCGGATTGCCCGACACGTTGGCAGAGAGAGAATATGTGGATCCATCGGAAAGCGAGACCGTTCCCGTCAGACTACCGATCGCCGCGGCTTGCAACTGGACGCCCAGAAAGAGGGTTCCCGAAGAGGCCGCGCTGGAACTCGTTCCGGCAAAGGTGATGCCATCTATCGAGCCATAGGCGTAGGGGCCTTGCAGCGCCATGGTGAAAGGGCTGGTCACCGAACCGGTGAGGGGCCCCCCGGTGGCAAGCTGGACCCATTGCACGGAAGTCTCTCCCGAGAGCAAACTGCCGAAGTCGATTGGCGTTCCGGCATCCAGGGCCACCACCAGGGGGTGAACTCCAGGGGCTGAGACCGTCAGGTTGCCTACGCGAAGGCCGGGATGGGTCGGCTGAAAGGATACAGATATGGTGCATCTGCTCTCTGCGGCCGTGCCAACGGTTAACGTATGGGAGCATCCATTTCTGGCGATGACGAAGTCGCCGTGCGTGACTGCCGTCAGGCCGGTCACGGGCAAGCTGCCGCCGTTGATGATGTCGATGTTGAAAGGGGCGCTGACCTGTCCTACTGGGATATCCAGTCCGCGAAAGGAGTGATTTCCGCGCTCAGTGCGGATCGCGCCCACGTTGTTGGCGGAGTGCGAACCAGGCGTCTCCTGTGGCAACAGCGACGGAAGACAAACCAGAATAACTGCGGCCGCCGATAAATGGTAAAGAGCAGTTTTGAGCATCGGATTCACCTCGGGGCGTGTGGGAGGGGTGAATCGAGGCCACAGTTCGGGGAGGGATTCAGACCTCGCCTCAAGTCATGGCGCCGATGGTAATCCTCTGCGGGCAGTTCGTCGAGGTTACTTAAGTGCGGTCCTTGTTTCTTGCAGTTAGGAGTTGCTTTCAGGGTGAGCGCTGGGAAATGGCGCGGGCAGGGGAGGCGAAGCGGAGCTTGCGCAGGAGGGTGTCCATGGTGAGGCCCTGCACGACGATGGAGAAGATGACGACGACGTAGGTGATGGCGATGAGGCGATCGTGCGCGGGACCGGGGGCGAGCGAGAGAGCGAGAGCGACGGCGAGTGCGCCGCGGAGGCCTCCCCAGGTAAGGACCGTGACGGCGCCACGGGAAGGCTTGTGGCGGAAGCGGACCAGGAGCAGAGAAGCGACGACGCTGAGCCAGCGGGCGGCGAGGACGACGGGGACGGCGAGGAGTCCGGCGTAAACGTAGTGGGGGTTCCACGGCATGGCCAGGAGCTCGAGGCCGAGAAGCAGGAAGAGGATGACGTTCATGATGGCGTCGATTAGGTCCCAGAAGCTGTCGACGTGCTCGCGGGTGACCGGAGACATGACGACAGCGCGGGCGCGGCCGCCGGCGACAATGCCGGCGGCGACCGCTTCAAGGGGAGCAGAGAGGCCGAGAGCGTCAGCGAGTGCATAACCGCCCATAGCGAGGGCGAGGGTGAGCAGGACCTCGGCTCGGTAGCTGTCAATGGGGCGGAGGAGGTGATAGACGGCATAACCGAGGAGCAAGCCGAGACCGATACCGCCTCCGGCTTTGATGAGCAGCAGCCAGGTGAAGCTGGCGACGGTGGGGCGTGTTCCAGAGTGAAAGGCGGCGAGGAGGGTGAGGAAGACCACCGCGCCGACGCCGTCGTTGAAGAGAGATTCGCCGGTGAGCTGGGCTTCGAGCGAGGCCGGCGCGCCGACGCGGCGGAGCATTTCGAGGACAGCGATGGGGTCGGTGGGCGAGATGAGCGCGCCGAAGAGGAGGCAGCCGATGAATCCGATTTTGAGGCCGGTGATGGAAAGGATGACGTGGAGCAGTGCGGCGACAAAGACGGTAGAGAGCAGGGTGCCGAAGGTGGAGAGCGCGGCGACGGGGGCCTTCTGGCGAGCGAGATCGGAGAGATTGAGTTTGAGGGCTCCTGCGAAGAGCAGGAAGGCGAGCATGCCGTGAAGGACGACGGCGGAGAAATCGATGTGGGCGATGATGCCGGAGACGTACGCATGCACGCCGGGGATGTGGCGGCCGGCGATGGCGAGGATGGTGGAGGTCAGAAGCGAGAGAAGCATAACGCCGACGGTGACGGGCAGGCGCAGCACCTGGCGGCTGAGAAGGGTGAAGGCCGCAGCGAGGCAAACGAGCGTGCTGAGCAGGGCGAAGACGGGCATGAGAAGCCTGAGAAATCGTAGCAGGGAGGAATCGCGAAACCTTACCACAGAGGACGCGTGAGTGTGAGGGCGGGCAGCAGCGGAGTCAGGAGTCCGAGGGTTCGTCGGCGCCGGCGGACTCGAAGGCGGTGAGCGCGGCTTCGTCGACGTTCCATTTTTTGAGGATGTGCACGATGGTCGAGCTGGAGAAGCCGGCTCGCAGGAGGAGACGGGCGACGCGTGCGGCATCCTTGTCGGTTTCGGGCTGGGCAATGCGCTTGCGGGCAAGATGACGGCGGGCGAGAGCTTCTTCGCCGACCCCTTCGTAAGCGGTGTCGAGAGTTTTGGTGATGACGTCGGCCTGGACGCCCTTGCGCATAAGGTCCTGCTGGACGCGCCGGCGCCCGAAGCTGGAGTTCTCCTGGCGGAGTTTGGCGTAGTCCAGAGCGTAGCCGGTGTCGTCGAGGTAGCGATGCTCTTTGAGGCGTGCGATGACGGCGTCGAGAGCGGCCTGGCCTGCTTCGCCGAGAGCAGCACGGCGGCGAAGGAGGCGTTTCAACTCAGCGACCGTGCGCATCTGGGTGCCGAGGAGGCGGACAGCATAGGTGTAAAGGGCGTCTTCGTCGAGCGCGGTGGGTGGCTTGCGGGGCCGCATGGGTGAGCCTAGGCGCGGCGGCGGTAACGGATGTCGAATTCGTAGCCGGGGTTGGGAGGGAAGAGCTCGGCGACGTGGCGGAGGCGCTCGGCGAGAGCGGCGGGCGCGAGCAGAGGGTATTCGCGCTCGCGGAGGTCGGCGTAGTCGAAGTCGAGGGTGAGGGAGAGCATGTAGATGGCGAGGGCGTCAGCGAAGGCGGCCTCGAACCACGCCGATTTGGCCTTCTCGTCGTCGCTGGAGCGGCCATGGTCCTGGGCGCGGCGGCGATTCTCCCAGGCATCCTGGCTGGTTTCGCCGCGGACGTCGGCTTCGGCCTGGGACCAGACGAGGTCGGCGAAGGTTTGAGGGACGCCGATCGAGTCGACGAACTGATGACCCACGTTGATGAGGAACTCGAAGGCGAGCGCGAACCGGTCCTGCATGAGACGCGTGGAGATGAAGATGCACTCGGAGGAGCCGAAGCGGACATTGCGATGGCAGGTGGCGCGATCGCTGAGGTCGACGGAGTAGTCGGAGGCGACGCTGGTGTCGTCGTCTTCGCCGATAGCGAGGGGGACGAAGTACCAGGCGCGCTGGCGGAGGGCGACGGCAATCAGCGAGGGTACGGCCTGAACGATGCGTTCCAGGTCGTGTTCGTCGAGGTTGGTCTGGCCGAAGCTCGCGTAGCAAAGGCCATTGTCGGCCTGGCGGACAGGGGCTTCCTGGGCTACCCGGGAAGCGGGAAATAAAGGGGTTTGAGCGGCGCCGGCCATCTGCCTGTATTCTACTGGACGAAGGAGTTCCCGAATGAGCGCAAGCGCAGAGCCGGCCCGGCTGCTGGGCATTCCCCTGGGCGATTTTGGATTGTTTTCCTGCGTGCTGCTGAGCCTGGCGACGGGATTCCTGACATTTTTTGGAAGCTGTTTCGCAGCCATCGTGGGGCTGCTGATCTGGAATACCGCGACGCATGGGCACGTGAGCTATACGGACACGTATCGCTACGTGGCCTTGCCGGCGGGGCTGGCGGCGATGGCGTGCGGATTCGTGTTCCTGCTGGGGACATGGCTGCGGCGGAAGCTGACCGGGGGGCACTGATGGCCGTGGTGACCATTCCGGCGGAGGCGGTGAATCCGGCGCCGGAGCAGGCCCGCGCGTGGTGCGCGCGACTGGAGGCAGGAGACATTTTGTACTTCCCGCAGACGCCGGTGCCGCCGGATCCCGGCGACGCCGGGTTTTTGCTGGGGCAGCAGCAGGCGGACAGCTCCCTGCATAAGAACATCGCGTACAAGCCGAATGTGGACCGGCTGAGCGGATACGACGCAAAGACGGCGAGCCCGGCAGCGGTGGAACGCCTGCACGGAATCATGCGGAAGTATTCGCAGTCGGTGGTGGCGTTCCTGACGAAGTTTTTGTCGCCCTACGAGGCGAACTGGCAGCTGGATTATGCCAGCTTCCGGCCGCAGGAGGAGCAGGGTCGGGATCTGCCGCTGAGGCGGCGAAACGACCTGCTGCACACGGATGCGTTCCCGACACGGCCGACCCATGGGGCCAGGATTTTGAGGTTCTTCAACAACATCCATCCGGCGCGGACGCGAGACTGGGTGGTGAGCGATCCGTTTGCGGAAACAGTGCGGCAGTTTGCTCCACAGGAGATTGCGCCGAAGCCGGATTCGGCGGTGGAACGGGCAGGGAAGGCAGCGGCGCGCGCGATTGGGCTGGGCGCGGCGATTCCGTCGCTGAAGCGGTCGCCCTACGACGACTTCATGATGCGATTCCATAATTTTTTGAAAGAGAACCCGCGCTGGCAGGCAGAGTGCACGAAGTATTCGTTTCAGTTTCCGGCGGGGTCGAGCTGGATGGTGTACACGGATACGGTGCCGCACGCGGTGCTGGCAGGACAGTACGCGCTGGAGCAGACCTTTCTGGTTCGGCCGGAGGCGATGGTGCGGCCGGAAGTATCGCCGCTGCGGGTGCTGGAAGAGCTGGCGCAGGCGCGGCTGGCGTGAGAGCAGAAGACAGTGAACGGGAGACAGCGATCAGCAAACAGTGGCATCACGATGGGATCCGCGATTCACAAATTGATTCAAGGATGACGATGCGAAACATTCGAGCCGCTGCGGCACGCCTGGCATGCGCGATGGTGGTCACGGGCGCGGTGATGGCGTGCAACTCGTCGGAGACACCGGAGACCGCCGAGACGGCGAATGCCTTCCGGGTTCACGCGATATACAACGAAAACGCCGACGCATCCGCGCAGGTTCGGCAGGCGCTGGCGGAAGCGGGGCGCGAACACAAGCGAGTGATTCTGGATTTCGGCGGGAACTGGTGCGGTGACTGCCAGATTCTGGATTTCTATTTTCACCAGCAGCCGAACGCGGGGCTGCTGGCGTCGGATTACGTGCTGGTGGACATCGACGTCGGGCACATGGATCGTAATGAGGAGATTGCCGACAAATACGACGTGCCGTTGCAGCGCGGAGTTCCAGCTCTGGCAGTACTGGGTGCCCAGGGGCATGTGATCTACAGCACGACCACCGGGCAGTTCGCGGCTATGGGGCGTGTGGATCCGGCGCAGGTGACGAACTTCCTGGAGCAGTGGAAGGGGAACGGTTAAGAATCGGGACCGCTGCTCAGTCTTCGCAGCCGCGGCGGGTAAACTGGGAACGCTCATGCTGCGCCTGTTTCACAATTTTCGAAGAGCGGTATGGTCGGCCTTTGGGCACAGCGCGCTTTCGATGGCGAAAGCGGCCGCGTATTCGGCCATCCTGAGCATCTTTCCGGCGTTGCTGGTGGTGACGACGCTGTTCGCGATGACGCCCGCGGGGGACGACATCCGCGGAGTACTGCGCGCGGCGTTGGGGCAAGTGTTGCCGCCTGACACGATGATGCTGGTGCAGAGCTACTTTATTACCTACCACTCGCGGTCGATCCGAATCATTTCAGGATCGATGTTCGTGAGCGTATTTGCAGCGATGGGCGTGCTGCTGTCGCTGATGGAGGGGTTCCGGCGGGCGTACCGGTTGCCGCGGGGGACGTGGGGGTTCTGGCAGGAGCGGATCGTGGCGCTGCTGCTGGTGCCGGGAACGATGATTCCCATGACGGTGGCGACGCTGTTCCTGGCTTTCGGTCACGCGATCGAGCGCTGGATGATCGTGAACTCGGAGCACGAACTGCACCTGTACGTGATCGTGCTGTGGCGGCTGATCCGGTGGGTGATCGCGCTGGCGGCCAGCGTGCTTTCGCTGATCATGATCTACCACTACGGAGTTCCGCGGCAGAGGCTGCCGCTGCGCACCGGGAAGTTCGCGCTGGTGCGAGGGCGATGGAGGGAGACACTGCCGGGCGCGGCGATCGCCACGGCGACGTGGTTTATCGCGACGCTGGTTTACGGGTTCTACCTGACGCGGTTTGCGGACTATTCCATCGTGTACGGATCGCTGGGAGCGGGGATTGCAACGCTGATCTGGCTGTACATGATTGCGCTGAGCGTGCTCATCGGGGCGGAATTCAACGCGCAGATGTTTCCGCTGCCGGAGCGGGACGCATCGACGGCGGCCGCAGCGGCGATCGAGAACGATCAAAATGCGGCTCCCTTCGCGGCATTGTGAGACGGGCGGCGGCGCACGCTAAAATGAGGTAGAACCACTTCCCACGCCGCAAGGCAATCTCGATCAATCGTTCAATATCTGGGGGTTGGATGAATCTCTCATCGTCAAGGCCCGGCCTCATGGGGGAAAACCCGCGCCGCGCCAAGATCGTGGGCACGCTGGGCCCGGCATCGTCGCAGGAATCGGTGTTTCGCGAGCTGCTGCGGGCAGGGCTGGACGTCGCGCGCCTGAACTTTTCGCATGGAACGCATCCGGAAAAGCTGAAGCTGATCGAGATGGTGCGAAAGATTTCTCGCGAAGAGGCCAAAACCGTCTGCATCCTCGGCGATCTGCAGGGGCCGAAGATCCGGACGGGGCGGCTCAAGAACCGGATTCCGGTCCAGTTGAAGGCCGGACAGCGGCTGATCATCACGCCCAGAGACATCCAGGGCACGTCGACCACGATCGGGACGACGTTTCCGACGCTGGCGGAAAACCTTGAGCCGGGCGCGCGGATTCTGCTGTCGGACGGCCTGATCGAGCTGCGGGTAATGGATATCCCCGGCGAGGACGTGGAATGCGAGGTGATTAACGGCGGGCTGCTGGGTGAGCACAAAGGGATCAACCTGCCGGGAATTCCGGTGCGGGTGCCCTCGCTGACGGAAAAAGACGAGGAAGACCTGGAATTCGGGATGAAGCACGGGCTGGACGCCGTCGCGGTGTCATTTGTGCGGACGGCGGAGGACGTGCGGCACGTCAAGTTCCGGGTGGCGGCGCTGGGGCTGGAGACGTGGATCATCGCGAAGCTGGAAAAGCCGCAGGCCATTGAGAATCTTGAGGCGATTCTGGAAAACGCCGACGGGGTGATGGTGGCGCGCGGCGACCTGGGCGTGGAGATGCCCCCGGAGAAGGTGCCGGCGATCCAGAAGTATGTGATCAAGTGCGCGGCGGAGTATCGCAAGCCGGTGATTACGGCAACGCAGATGCTGGAATCGATGATCGAGAATCCGCGGCCGACCCGCGCGGAAGCCAGCGACGTGGCCAACGCGATTTATGACGGAACGGATGCGGTGATGCTGTCGGCGGAGACGGCGGCCGGGAAGTATCCGGTGGAAGCCGTGAAGATGATGGCAAAGATCGTGAGCGAGACCGAGAACCAGCTGCGCGAGACACGCGCGTGGGATTCGCGTCCGAAGCATGCGCGGCTGTCGATTGCGGAGACGATCTGCGAGTCGGCGGCGCATGCCGCGGAAGACCTGGACGTGAGCGCGATCGCGGTGTTCACCGAGACGGGAACGACAGCGCGGCAGCTCTCGAAGTACCGGCCGAAGCCGCCGATCTTCGCGCTGTCGAGCGTGGAGGCGGTGATCCATCGCATGGCGATGTTGTGGGGTGTGCATCCGATCAAGTGCCCGAAGCTGGTTACAACCGACCAGATGGTGGAACAGGCAGAAGCGTCGCTGGAAGAAGGCGGTTTCGTGAAGCCAAAGGAGATCCTGGGCATCGTAGCGGGCACGCAGACGCGGACCGGATCGACGAACTTTCTGCGGCTGCACGTGCTGGGCGACCGGCTGGCGGAAAGCGCGGCGACAACGAGGCGGAAGCCCAGGCCGGCGGCGAAGAAGGCGGCGCGCCAGCGAACGGGCGGCAAATAACGAACGGCGATCCGGGAAGAGCAGATGGAGGATTCCGGCGTTTAGCGCTCAGCCCGCAATCCCCATCCTGCGGGGCGCGCTTCGCGTCTGAAGCTCCAGCGGAGAGGCGACCGGTGTCGTTCCACTGCGGGTGCCGCGGCAACGCAAAGGGATATTTATTCTTCTAAAGGGGGTGTGCCGCCCCTGCCCGCCCGTGGCTCCGCTGGGCGAGAGCCGCGAACATGCTTGAAATTTCCGCAAATCCGGCCCATCCTGTTTGCTGACAGCCTCCACCCTTGAGGGGGCCTTATGAAAAGCCTGAAGACATCGGTTCGCCGCCTGATTCCCGCGGCGGTCTGCGTTTTGGCGTTTGCAGCGGCGAGTCCGGCGCGAGCGCAGGTGTTTGTGGTCGAGCCGTCGCACATCGATCAGCACTACGCAAACATTGCGCCTACCGACGTGAAACTCTCGAGCGAACCGATGACGACGGTCGGCCGCGAGCGTCTGGTTCGGTATATCGAGTCGGAGCAGGGGTTTGCGGTGCGGCCGCTGCCGATCGCGAACCTGGTGCTGCGCGCCAACGGACAGATGGACCCCGAAGGGGGAAAGTACATCGATCTGCTGCATAACAAAGGGGTTGCGGCCAAGCCTGGAGACCGGGTGGTGGTGACGAACATCAAGGTCCAGGACAATCGGATCGTGATCGACCTGAACAACGGGCCGGAGCACAAGCACAAATACCTGCGGCACATTTCAATCGGAATGGATCCCTATGCCGACAATCCGGTGGTGGAGGATGATCCGCCGCCGACGGGGTCGCGGATCACGCTGGTCTTTCCATCGAAGCTGCCGGACCTGACCGGCGAGCAGGTGGAAGAACTGCTGAAGCCGATCATCGATTTTGGGGTGAAGTCGCAGGCGGAGGCCTTCGCGGAATCGCTGCCGGACTTCCTGCGTCAGGCGATCCTGGAGCACCGGGTGCTGGTGGGGATGAACCAGGACATGGTGCTGTATGCAAAGGGGGAGCCGATCCAGAAGATTCGAGAGCAGGAAAACGGAAAGCCGGCGGTGATCTGGATGTACGGGAAGACGCCGGATCCGGTGGAGTTCGTGCGGTTCAGCGGCGATTTCGTGGTGCGGGTGGAGATTGCCCGGGTTGGCGAGCCGATCCAGGTGCAGGCGGCGAACCAGATGGGTGACTACTGGGGGAATACTCCCATCGTGGCGGCGAATCAACATCCGGTGGAGGAAGGCGACCGGACGGCCCAGGACATCGCGAATGAGAACGTGACGGGGCCTGCGCCCAGCCTGCGCACTCCAGGCGAGAAGCTGCCGAAAGATACGAATCAGACGGAAGGGCCGGTGAACTGGCCTCCCGACCTGCGGAAGCCGGGCGACCCGGGTTACACGCCGCCGAGCACGACAACTTCGGGCACGGCGGGAAGCGGAACGCAGAAAGCGGGTACGGCCAATGCGGGGCCGCCGAGCAGCTCCAGCTCGGCGAGCGGGCAGAACACGGCGCAGCAGGGATCCTCAGCGAGCCAGACGCAGGGGGCGGGGACACCCAGCGCTGGAAGCACGACTAACGGAAGCGCGAGCACGAGCAAGCCGGCGCAGGCGAATTCGAGTCCGAGTTCGCCGCCGCAGCCACAGCAGTTTGTGTCGTCGACGCAATAGCAAAAACCGGCGCCAGCGCTGCACTAAGATAGCCGGGAGAGATTCCGGCATGAAGACGATTCTTTGCGCGCTGATTATTCTGGTGGGCGCAGCTGCGTCCGCTCCGACATGGGCCGAACAGGGTTGGCGCCCGGCACCCGGGCATCCGACGCTGGCGCTGTGGCCACACGGCGCACCGGGTCCGGTGACAGCGAACGGGCCGGAGCGAAACTTCACGACATCGAGCGACAAACTGGTAGCGGGACGGCCGGTGATGCGGATCGGCAACGTGACAGATCCGACCATCACCCTCTACGCGGCGGCCGCGCAGCACCGCAGCGGCGCAGCGGTCGTGGTGTTTCCGGGCGGAGGATATCGGTATCTGGCGATCGACCTGGAGGGCACGGAGGTGTGCGCGTGGCTCAACCGGATCGGCGTGAGCTGCGTGCTGCTGAAGTATCGTGTGCCGCAGACCGGGCCGTATCCGAAGTCGGCGGAGGCGCTTGAGGATGCGCAGCGGGCGATGGGGATGGTGCGCGAGCATGCCGCGGTGTGGGGCATCGATCCAAACCGGATTGGCGTGCTGGGATTCTCAGCGGGAGGATATCTGGCGGCGGCGCTGAGCACACATTTTGAGCAGAGGCTGTATCCGGCGGTGGACGGGGCGGATGCGCTGAGTTGCAAGCCGGACTTCGCGCTGGTGATTTACCCGGGGTATTTGTCGATTGCAGAGAAGGATTTCGAGTTTAATCCGGCGATTCCAGTGACGGCAGCGGTTCCACCGACGTTCCTGGTGCAGGCGGAGGACGATCCGGTGCACGTGGAGAATGTCATCGAGTACTTTATGGCGCTGAAGAAGGCGGGCGTGCCCGCGGAGCTGCACGTTTATGCGCAGGGCGGGCACGGGTACGGTCTGCGACCGACTGAGCTGCCGATTACGGGATGGCCGCGACTGGCTGAGCGATGGCTGCGGACGGTCGGTGTGCTGAAGAAGGCCGCGGGCGATTAACCGGCAGCGGCGTGGGCATGTTCCGGTTGCGGAACGACGCCCTGGTTGACCTCCCAGAGATAGATTTCGTTGCCATCGGGGTCTTCGAGCGTGGCGAAGTTGCCGGGCTCGCTCCTGGTGATGGTGCCCCTGACAGCGACGCCCTGCTGGAGCAACCGGGAGACGGCGGTTTCGATCGAGGTGTCGATCTCGAGGCCGAGGACGATGGAGCCCTTTGTGCCGGGCGCAGAGTAGCTGGGAGAAACCGGGTGCAGGCCGATGGTGAGCGTATCGCCGGCCTTCAGGGTCGCCCAGGCATCGCCGAAGCGGTTGGTGAGTTTGAGTCCAAGCACCTCCACATAGAAACGGATCGATGCATCCATGTTGGTCACGAAGACTGTGGCATTTCCGCCTGAAACCATGGGAGAATCCTCCTGCACAACAGAGTGATGGAGATCGCGGGCGATGAACAGGTCCAGAGGGCTGTACCAGTGACGAGCGGCCGGAGCTTCGCCGTGCCGGATATCGTACTCGACCGCGCGGGGAAGGTGCCACTGCAAAGGCAAGTGGAGAGACAGCTGGCGGCGGCAATCCGCAGCGGGAAGCTGGCGCGGGGTTCGAAGCTCCCGTCGACACGGGCGCTGGCCAGGATGCTGAACCTGAGCCGAGGCGTTGTGGTAGCGGCCTACGAAGAGTTGCTGGCCCGGGGACTGATCGAGACGCGCGAGCGTTCGGGTGTGACAGTTCGCGGGGCAGAGCCACCGCTTACCCTGTCGGGGCTGCGCGGGATCGTGCGGGCCGCCCAGTTTCCGGCGCGGATGCAGCCGTTCGAGGATCCGGATGGGAACGGGCTGTACCTGAATCAGAAATAGCGGAGTGACGAGGACCCGGCTGCGTGGCTGTGCCTATTGCAGCGACTGGCGCCGGAGGCGGCGGTTGCGCAGCCACTTGGCAAAGCCGAGGGCGAAGAGCATCAGGCCGAAGGGCAGGCACATCATGGCCACCATGAGGGAGAGCCATCCGCCGTTGGTGTGCGGTCCGTGGATGCCGATGCCGCCGAAGACGGTGATCGTGAGAATGGCGGCGAGGATGCCGGCAATGAGGGTGCCGGCGCCGGTGCGCAGAAGAGCGCGGGTTCCGTCGTCGTTCTGTGTCCTGAGTCGAGATTCCATGACCGCAGCGGGTGGGGAGGATTTTGCCATAGAACTAGTGGAACGCGGCCACCAGCATCACGCGCACGACCACGCCGGTGATGGAGACGTAGAGCCACAGGGGAAAAGTGACGCGCGCGACCTTGCGGTGCATGCGAATGCGTCCTGAGAGCGAGAGGTAAAAGGTGATCAGGACGATGGGCAGGGCCAGGGTGGCCAGCACAATGTGGCTGATGAGGATGGGCAGGTAGGCGTCGTAGTAGACGCGGCTGTGCACGGGGTAGAGGGTATCGCCGTGGAGAGCATGGTTGGCGATGTAGCAGATCAGGAAAAGGGAGCTGAAGGCAAAGGCGGTGAACATGCTGGCGCGATGTGCGGCGATGCGGTGGTGGCGAACGAAATAGTAGCCGGCGAGGAGGGCGATGGCGGCGAGTCCATTGAGCAGCGCGATGAGATCGGGCAGGAAGGTATAGTGGCGGCCCGCAGCATCGGAGGCCGGGTGGACGTAGATGAGCCAGAAAAGAAAGAGCGTGGCAACGGCGCTGATGGCGATGATGACGGCGATGGGCGCCGAGGCGGAGCGTTTGGGGGTTGTGGCGGTGGTCATGGCTGTGTCTACTTTCCCACAGCATTGAGCATCAGGGCGGTGAGCAGCAGAGGCAGATAGATCACGCTGACCTTGAGCAGATCGCGGGCGAACATGCGGGACTCGGCGTTGCTGCGGGCGCGCACGATGCGAGCGAAACGGATGGTGTAAGCGAGGTAGACGAGGCCGAGCGCGAGGGCGGCGACGGCGTAGAGCTTGCCGTCCATGTGCAGCCAGTACGGGAGCAGGCTGACGGGGATGATGAGCACAGCGTAGGTGAGCGCCTCGAGCGCGGTGGACCAGCCATCCGGCTGGATGACCGGAAGCATGCGGATGCCGGCGCGGGCGTAGTCGTCGCGGTAGAGCCACGCGATGGACATGAAGTGCGGAAATTGCCAGGCGAAGAGGATGGCGAAGAGCGCCACACCCTGCCATTCGATGACCCCGCGGGCGGCGGTCCAGCCAAGGAGCGGCGGCATAGCGCCGGGAAACGCGCCGATGAATGTGGCAAGCGTGGTGAAGCGCTTGAGTGGGGTGTAGACGGCGACGTAGAGGAAGGCGGTGAGGAGGGTTAGTCCACCGGTGACGAGGTTGGTCTCGCGCGTGAGCCAGAGCGTTCCGGCGACGATGGCGAACAGACCGATGGCGATGCCGTGGGCGAGACCGATGCGTCCGGCGGCCATGGGGCGGTCGGCGGTGCGGTGCATCTTTGCGTCGAGCCGGCGCTCGATGACCTGGTTGAGGGCGGCGGATCCGGCGGAGACCACGGCGATGCCGAGGAGGGCCTCGACCAGGCCGGGCTGCACGCTGCTGATGCCCGAGCGCATGGATCCGAGATAGAAGCCCGCCCAGGCGGTAAGCGTGACCATCAGGGTGACGCGGAGCTTGAAGAGCTCGCGGTAGTCGACCAGAAGGGATGCGGTCTCGCCAGCGCGCGGAGCGTGGAGGTGATGGATGTGCGGCGGCTGGCTCCAGCCGAGTGCGTCGGCGGGAGCAGTGGGCTCGAGAGCGGCGAGGGTCGATTCCATGCCGGGGGCTGCTGGATTTACGGGCATAAGAATCCTGGGTGGCGACCGGCGCGTGGAATGAAGGACGGAATCATGCAGGCGGAATCCGGGGAAAGAGCGGGACGGCTCAACCCATCATGATACCTGCTGGGGAGATGCGATGACGAGCGGGCGGGTGTCGGGAAAATTCTAAGGGAGGGAGATGGGAGGGTTGGTGTCGACCGGTCTGGGCGGCTCAATGATGGACTCCTCGTAGACGGCGTACTCATTGATGAGCACGGCGACCAGGACGGCGGTGGGGACGGCGACGGTGGCGCCGATGATGCCGGCAAGAGAAGAGCCGATGAGGAGCGCGACAAGGATGGTGAGCCCGGCGAGGTTGACCTGGGCTTTCATGATGCGCGGGGTGAGGTAGCTGTTCTCGATCTGGAGATAGACGAAGTAGAAGACGAGAACGCCGACGACGCGCGTCCAGGAGTCGAGGGCCGCGACGATGACGACCAGGGTGACGGAAATGACGGCGCCGATAACCGGAACGATGTTGAAGAGGCCCATGATGATGCCGAGTGCGTACGCATAACGGATATGCAGGAGCGCGAAGGCGATGATGCTGCAGACGCCGAGGATGAGCATGAGCGTGGCCTGGCCGAGGAGCCAGCGGCCCATGCGGGCAGAGGCGCGGGAGAGAGTCTGATCGAGGCGAAGGCGGCGCTCGACGGGGAACAGAGAGAGGAACCAGGCGTAGGCCTCATCGCCCTCGATGATGAAGTAAATGGTAAGGACGATGCCGGCGACGATACGGACGACCGTGCCCGCCCAGTCGCTGGCGAACCGGACGACATAGGTGGCGAGGTTGCCGACTATGTCCTGGATCTTTTCCTGGAGTGCGTCGAGGTTGATGTTGCGGATGACGGGGACCGTCTGCAGGTGGGCGAAAAATTCAGGGCCGCGGCGCGGCAGCTCGCGGATGAACTCGCGGAGATCCCTGAATGCGGGGGCGAGACCGAAGAGAAAGAAGACGGTGAGGCTGCCGAGCGTGAGGACGGTGAGGATGAAGATGGCCATTCCGCGGCCCGGGTGCCAGGTGCGGATGTGGAGCCTCATGATGGCGCGAACCACCGGCATGAGGACGACGGCGAAGAGGGCGCTGACATAGATGACCACGAGAACATCGCGCAGGACCCAGGCCAGATAAAGGGCAATGGCGACGCCGAAGGCGTAGAGGACGATGCCGCGCGGGCCGATCGGCTTGCTCATGCTCGTGCTCCGGAGGCGTGGGCCGATGAACAGTCAGATGAGTCGCCCGCCGTGCCGGACAGAGCGGCGAGAATCTGTTCGGCGACCGCCTCAGGGGTCAGACCGGCGGTGGGGACGGTGAGATGAGCCTGGCGGTAAAGCGGCAGGCGCGCTTGCCAGCGTTCGGCGAGGCGGCCGCGGTCCTGAAGGACAGGGCGAACGGGTCCGGCGGCATGCGCGGCGCAGCGGGCGAGCAGGGTGTCGAGAGGCGCTTCAAGAAAGACGATGCGGCAGGCGGGAAGGGACTGGAGGAATTCACGGGTTGAGGGGACCTCCAGTGCGCCGCCACCGAGGGCGAGGACCAGCCGGTCGCCGGTGGCCGTGTCGCGGATGGCAGATGCTTCCATTTCGCGGAAAGAGGGTTCCCCGTACTGGGAGAAAACGGTGGCGACGGTGAGGCCGGCGCGGGCCTCGACGATGCGGTCGGTATCGACAAACTGCCAGCCGAGGCGGCCAGCAAGGAGCGCGCCGACGGTGGTCTTACCGGCGCCCATGAAGCCGGTAAGCACGATACGGGATAGTCCGGGTATTGCCGGCGTGGTCCGCGGGCCGCTCATGCGTTCTGATTATATGAAGCGCGACGGAGAGAAACGGCGTTATTTTCTGCCCGCAGGGGCGGAGGAAGCGCCGGAGTTGCGATCCTGGCGTATGGCCTTCTGGATGTGCTCCCAGACGGCGGGACTGGGATCCTGGATGGGCAGCAGGAGCCGGGCCTGGGCGGCGATGTACTCGAGGTCGCGGACGAGCGCGGCGCAGTTCTCGCAGCTCTTCAGATGCTCGTTCGACGAGAAGTCGGCGTGTGCCTCGAAGAGTTCGGGCAGTGTTTCCTGAAATTCGGCACAGGTCATGGTTCGGTCCATGGCGCGCAACATCGTCACGCGATCTGCTCCTTCCGTTGCCCGGTTCTGAGAAGATCGCGGAGTTTCATCCGGGCTTTGTGCAGTTGAGACTTGCTGTTGCCAATGGAGCAATCGAGCATCTCTGCTATTTCATTATGCTCGTACCCTTCGACATCGTGCAGCACAAAAACGAGGCGGTAACCGGGAGGCAGATTTTCAATGGCGCGTTCGAGGGTGACACGATCGATGGAGCCGGAGAGAGTCAGGTCGCGGGCGCCGATATCCTTGCGCGGCCCGTCGTCCTGAGCGGGCTCGAGTGTCTCTTCGAGCGAGACCTGGGGCAGCCCTTTGCGGCGCAGATGCATGAGCACCACGTTGACCGCCAACCGATGGAGCCAGGTGGAGAAAGCGGAATCGCCCCTGAAGGTGCCGATTTTGCGATAGAGCTGAAGGAAGGCTTCCTGGGTAAGATCCTCGGCCTCGGCGACATTGCCAAGCATGCGCAGGCAAAGCGAGTAGACGCGGCGCTTGTGCATGGCGTAGAGGGTCTCAAAGGCGCGAGCGTCGCCCTCACGGGCTTTGTCGATCGCCTCCTGCTCGCCGGCGATGGGAGGGTTGCGGCGGAGGTGCTGGTTGGCGGGCCTCGGCTGTGACGGTCCTGCATTCATCAGGACAAACCTTTCCATGGCCATTGTTCCATGAGAGGGCGCTCCAGACAGTCTGCTGTTGGAAACCTTTGGGGCAGTAGGAATCATAGCGGACGATTTGGGTGAAGTTACCGGCAATACGTCTGAGACGCCCCCGGAGGTGGGAGGGTTGCTTCAAGGCTGGGAGGAGCTGCGGTCGCAAAAGCGAAAGAACGCGCAGCAGGAGCCGCGCGTCCGGGTGGAGTGGTGAAGGAAGCGATCAGCGGCCGAAGAAGGCCGCGTTCTTGGCCTGGAAGCTCTGCCACTTTTCCGGCAGGTCGTCAGCGGCGAAGATGGCCGATACCGGGCAGACGGGCACGCAGGCGCCGCAGTCGATGCACTCGACCGGGTCGATGAAGAGCTGATCGGATTCGGCGTGTTTGGCCTCGTCCTTCTTGGGATGAATGCAGTCCACCGGGCAGGCATCGACGCAGGCGGTGTCTTTGGTGCCGATGCAGGGTTCCGCGATCACGTAAGCCATGGAGGTCCTCTTGAGGCAGTGTATGCGAAGCAATCGCGCGAGAGCGAGACCGCAATGAAATCCTTTGCGCCGGAAGGGCGCGCGGGGCCGATTTTCGGCTCAGTCTCTCAGCCCGATTGTTCTTGCAACGGATCATTCTAGCAGGGCCTGGGAGCGCCGCAAGCAGACAGAGGCCGAACGGGGAAACTTCGGGAATGTGGCGGAGGGTTCAGGGGTGTGCTGCGCGAATTGCGCGCGCCGCAGCGTATTCCTGAGGCGAGGGGATGGGATGAAGATCGCGGCCGGCGAACATGTCATTAAACAGCGCTGTCATCTCGCTGTGGATGAGGCCGTTGGTGACGAGGACCTCGCGGCTGTCGAGGCGGAAAGCGCCGCCGTCGAAACGGGAGATGGCGCCGCCGGATTCCTGGACGAGCAGGGCTCCGGCAGCGGTGTCCCACGGATTGAGGTGGAACTCCCAGAAGCCGTCGAGGCGTCCGCAGGCGGTGTAGGCGAGGTCCAGCGCGGCGGAGCCGGCGCGGCGGACGCCGTGGGAACGGAGAGTGAATTCCTGGTAGAAGTGGATGTTGGGGCTGACGTGGCGTTTGCGGCTGGGAAAGCCGGTGGCGATCAGGGCTTCAGAGAGCGTGGCGGTGCGGGAAGCGTGGATGCGGCGGCCGTTGAGCCAGGCGCCGCGGCCCTTTTCGGCGGAGAAGAGCTCGTCGCGGGTGGGATCGTAGACGACGGCCGCGATAAGCGTGCCATCCTGGCCGTCGCCCAGGCCTGCAGGGCGATGCTCGAGACCCAGCGAGACGCAGAAGACAGGAAAACCGTGAGCGAAATTGGTGGTCCCGTCGAGTGGGTCGACGTACCAGCGGTACTCGGCTTCGATACGGCGGCGGGCGCCTTCCTCGCCGTAGATACCGTGACCGGGGAAGGCGGTGGTGAGGCGGTCGGCGATGAGTTTTTCCGAGGCGCGATCGGCTTCGGTGACAACGTCGACTTCGCCCTTATATTCGGTGGCTACGCCACGATGGAAAAAGTCGCGCAGGAGAGCGCCGGCTTCAAGAGCAATCTGCGCGGCCTGAGATGCCAGTTCCAGTTCTGCGGGGACGCGGGGCCCGCTCACTGGGAGTCCTCGGCGGGGCGCGGCTCGTCGCGGCGCGGGCGGCGGCGCGCATCGCGGGCGTGCTCGGTGATGGTGCGAATCTGGTGCTTGTAGATGAAGAGGTTGGGTTTGCCTTCGCGGGTGAGGCGGATCATGCGGTCGTCGAAGTACTCGATCCAGCCGCTGACGGTTTCGCCGTCACGGAGCTTGACGTGGACGGGAATCTGCCGCTCGCTGAGGGAGCGCAGGTAGAGCGCTTCCTGACCGGTTTCGCCCGGGGGAGGCGATTTCTGCCGGCGGCGGGAGAGGCTGTCGAACGACATATGGTCATTGTAGCGAAGGTGAATGCGCGTGAGAGCCGCGTCCGTAGCTCTCTGAGAAGCGCGAAGACGTTGCGCGGGGAAAGGCAGAGGCGTTTTCAATCGAGCACCAGTGAAAAGAGCATGTTGAGGAGGGCGAGAACGAGGGCGCCGACGAGCGCGGCGGCCCAGGTCTGGACGTAGAAGCCGGGAGCGATGGATCCGGCGAGCTTCAGGATGAATGCGTTGATGACGAGGAAGAAGAGGCCAAGCGTGAGGATGGCAAGGGGGAGGGTGATGAGCTTGAGGAGGGCGCCGAGAGTGACGTTGAGAAGTCCAATAACGAGGACGGCGATGAGGGCCGCGGGAAAGTTGGAGATGCGGAACCCCGGCACAATGTTCGCCGTAATGAGGAGAGCAAGCGCCTGCAGCAGCCACTTCACCAGTAGTCGAAACACGGGTGTTGAGGCTCCTTCGTTCAGGAGTATCGGTCAACAGCTTACGCTATGATCCGTTTGCAGGAAAACATGTTGTATGGGGCAGCGATTTCGGGCGCTTTTTCGTGCCGGAGAGGGTGGGTCGCGGCGCTGGGGGTAATTGTTTGGGCGGGGACGGCGGCTGCGCAGACCGGTCCGCTGCCGGACGTGCCCACGCTGATGGCGCAGGTGCGGGCGCACCAGCAACAGATGGACGCGATCCAGGAAAACTACACCTATCGCGAAACGGACGTGACCGACGAACTGAACAAGAACGGGAGCGTGAAGAAGACGGAGTCGGAGACGTACGAGGTCTTCTATGTGAACACGCACGAGGTGCGGCGGCTGGTGGAAAGGGATGGCAAAGCGCTCAGCGCGGAGGAGCAGCAAAAAGAGCAGGGCCGGGTGATGAAGGCGATCGAGAGGGCGCAGAAGACGCCGCCGGGACAGGCTCCGTCGGGCGAGGTGGTGGTGAGCGTGAGCCGTATTCTGGCGATGGCGCGGGTGTCGAGCCCGCGGCGCGTGACGCTGGACGGGCGGCCGACGATTGCGTTTGACTTCACGGGTGACCCGCATGCGAAGGCGCATGGAGTGGCGGAAGAGGCGGCGCGGAAGATGTCGGGGACGGTGTGGATCGACGAGCAGGACCGCGAGGTGCGGCGGCTGACGGCGCGGCTGGACGAGAATTTTCACGTGGGCTTTGGAATGTTCTCGCTGAGCAAAGGGAGCAACCTGGTGTTTGACCAGAAACTGGTGAACAACGAGCTGTGGCTGCCGACGAGCGCGGAGATTTTTGTGACGGCGCATGCGTTCGCGGTGGTGGGGGTGCGGGCGAACGTGCGGGTGACAGACAGCGACTACAAGAAGTTCCACGCGGAGGCGGTGCAGCAGCCGGGCGCGACGGTGGTGCAGTGAGGGGCAAAGGACTTCGATGAGTGATTTGGCGTGAAGGCAACAGGCGAGCGGCCTTTGGCCGGAAATCCCTCCACACTGACCGACCGCCCAAAGACATCTTGAGACGTATCGTCAGCTTATGGCTTCTTTTGTCGTCGAACGCCTGCGGCTCGCGTCAATTCCGGCATGACCCTGGTCTTCAAAGCCACGTTTGAGGTATTCACCAGGGCTGGCTCCGACCACTCGCTTGAACGCCTTACTGAACGCGGCGTCGGACTCATAACCGACCGATCGAGCAACGTCAATCAGCTTTTTGTCACGCTGTTCGAGTAACGGCATCGCCTTCTGCATTCGCCACTCGGTGACGTATTCCAGCGGTGTTTGTCCGAGCAGCTCTTTAAAACGCGCTGCGAATGCGGAGCGGGACATGCCCGCCGTTTCGGCCAGGGATTCGACCGTCCAGGGTGCATGCACACTGTCGTGAACGGCACGCAGGGCAGAGCCCATCTGAGGATCGAAGATCGCACGCAGCCATCCCTGGTTGCGCCATCCCGCTCCCGACGCGATATGCGCCCGAAGCGCCTGAATAAACAGAACCTCGCCCAGCCGGGTCGCGACGACTTCCGATCCCGGCGCCTGTTCCGCCATTTCCGACGCCAGCGCCTGCATGGTGGTGTGAAGAGCCAGCGTCTGCGCCTGATCGGCCTTGATCAGAATGAAGCTCGGCAATAACTGCGTAACCGGCTTCAGGCTGGCGCGATCGAAACTCAGGGACCCGCAGACGATGGTTGTCGGAGCGCCGCCGCCTCCATAGTGGGCGACATTGCTGCTGGCTGTGGCCGCGACCTCACGGAAACTCGACCTCGGACGCGTTCGCAGACTGTCGCGCAACACAATCGAAGTCTCGCGGGCCAGCAAAATGCAATCACCCCCGGTGAGGGGAATCGGCTCGGGAATCCCTTCCACGCTCAGCCAGCAGTTACCGCGCGCAAGCATGGCGAAGTGCGCCAAGTCTGCGGGTGGAGTGTTTTTGCCGGAAGGCGCGACTTTTTCTTCGGTCCGCCCGCCGCCGGTCAGGCCCCACGGGGCGGTGGCTTCGAGCCTGTGGTGACCGAAAGCGGTTACGTGCATGGTTCGGAAGATGTCGGTGATCGGGTCCAACGCAGCCTCCTCCTTTGGACGAACAGACAAAAGATCAGGACTCGCGAGCAGTTCTCGTCCATCACCAGAGAAATCTACTCTTCTGTACGGAATGCTACCGAAGGGGGCAGTTATGGGAAAGCTTGAGGGTAAGGTTGCAGTCATCACGGGTGGGTCGAGCGGCATGGCGCTGGCCAGCGCCAGGCGGTTCGTTGAAGAAGGCGCCTATGTGTTCATCACCGGCCGGAGGCAGAAGGCGCTCGATGAGGCCGTGAAGGTGATCGGCCGGAACGTGACCGGTGTGCGCGGGGACGCGTCCAATCTGGACGACCTTGACCGCCTGTTCGATACGGTCAGGAGGGAAAAGGGCAGGATCGACGTCCTGTTTGCGAGCGCCGGCAAGGGCGAAGCCGCCCAACTCGGCGAGATTACCGAGGAGCACTTCGATGCGGCCTTCGGCCTGAACACGCGCGGCACGCTGTTTACGGTGCAGAAGGCGTTGCCGCTGTTCCGCGATGGCGGATCGATCTTCATGACCGGATCCGTTGCTTCGGTGAAAGGGTTTCCTGGTTTCGGCGCGTATTCGGCGAGCAAGGCGGCTTTGCGCTCCTTCGCACGCACATGGCTCAACGAACTAAAGGGCAGGAATATCCGCGTGAACGTGCTGAGCCCGGGGGTGATCGACACACCGGATTCTCAGCGAATCGACGAGGAGACAAAGAAGATGTTCCAATCGCTGATCCCGCGGGGAAAGATCGGTCGTCCTGAGGAAATTGCGACGGTTGCGCTGTTTCTTGCTTCCGACGATTCGAGCTTCGTGAATGGGGTGGAGCTGTCTGTCGACGGCGGCATGTCGGCCATCTGATTCGGCGGATCTCGGTGAGCGCGAAATCGCCGATGCGCTCACTGAGGCCGGACCGTACCGGTGAGTTGGGTGATGCTTACCGATCCCAGCCTCAACGGGTGAGAACAGGGCAAAGCACCCGAGGGCCGGAGTATCGAGGTCGTGGGTTGCAGAAAGCCGGGCATCGGCGGGTAAGACGAGTTAGTAGTAGAGGTACTTGCGCCACTTCAGGTCGGAGTGGCCGATCATGCGCATGATGTGGCGGCTGGTGTGGAGGGTGAAGGGGCGCGGCTCGCGGATCAGCCTCATGTGATCGATTTCGCTGAGCAGGTGATTGCCCTTGCGGCGGTTGCAGGAGTGGCAGGCGGCGACGAGGTTCTCCCAGGTGGAGAGTCCGCCGCGGGAGCGGGGCAGGACGTGGTCGAGGGTAAGCTCGGCGGAGGGCAGGATGACGCCGCAGTACTGGCAGCTGTTGCGATCGCGCAGCAGGATGTTCTTGCGCGAGAGGGCGCGGGTCTGATGGGGGATGCGGCGGTACTCAAGCAGGCGGATGACTGAGGGCATGGCCATGCGCGCGCGGGCGGAGTGCAGCTCGGAGCCCTGCTCCTCTTCGGTGCGCGCGACGCCCTTGAGGACGAGGACCAGAGCGCGGCGTGCTCCGCAGATATTGATGGGCTCGTAGGAAGCGTTGAGCACCAGCACCGGAGTCTGCAGGGCCTGAACGGTAGTGACGACGCACACGGCGTCGTTGCTGCGTGCATCCTGAGGTTTACCCGCCGATTGTCTGCGGGCGTGAACACCAGCCTTCGCGACCGACATCTGTCCTCCCGGCTATCGGGTCCGGATTGCCGGTCCGGACCAGTTGTTGTTCAGGCGCCCACGGAGGGTCTCCGTACGGGCCTCATCCCAAAAAGCAAAATCCCTTTCCATAGGAATCTCGGGCGCAGCGAAGTGCTGCTGTGCCGAATCCCGGTGCGGCCATTGTTCTTTCTGCGCGCGAGCGACGGTCGCGACGCAGACGCTGGCGGCTCCGGCGCGTCGAAGAGCCTGCGAGCAGGCGCGAGCCGTGGCGCCGGTGGTGTAAATGTCGTCGATGAGCAGCACATGGAGCCCTGCAACGGCCGCGGGGCGCGCCGCGACGAACGCGCCGCGGAGATTCTCGCGCCGCTGATGCGCGGTGAGGCCGGCCTGGCTTTCCGTGGCGCGGTGACGTCCGAGGACATCGAGAGCCAGGTGCACGTTCAGATCGGTGCGGCGGTGGCGGAGAGCACGGATCGCATGACGCGCGATGAGCTCCGACTGGTTGAAGCCGCGCTGGCGGCGCTTGCCGGCAAAGAGCGGAACGGGCACGACGACCAGCTCAGCGGGCAGATCAGAGATGGCGAGTACCGGATCGGCGAGGAGCGCGCCCAGGCGCTTCGCCAAGGGGTGCATGCCGTCGTATTTCAACAGGTGGAGCAGGGCGCGCAGTTCATCGCGGTAGAGGCCCCAAGCGACAGCCTTCTCGAAGGGCGGTGCCGACGTGCGGCAGGGGCGGCAGAGCGATTTTTCAGTGGTGAGATCAGGTTCGTACGACAACGCCTCGCCGCATCGGTCGCAGAGCGTGCCCGGTTGTGGAGGAAGATGATTCCAGCAGGACGCACAGACGGGAAGAAGGGAGAAGCTGCCGAGCGGGACGCCGCAGACGCGGCAATCGGCGGGGAAGAGTACAGCGGAAAAGCTGTTGAGTGTGGATTGCGCCGTACTTCGGAGCACGCGAACCACCGCGCGCCAGGCCGTATCGGCAGATGGCGGGACTTCAGACGTCAGCGGAAGACCCTGACTACGGAAGACGCACCTCGCTCGGGAGGCCGGAATGCCGAAAGCTGAAACCCAGCTCCCGATGAGGCCAGTATACGAGCAGGGGAGCGGGGGGGCAATATCGAACCGGGATCGGGCGCACGGGATTGATCCGTTCGTAACATTAAGGAAGTTGGTGGAGGCGGGCAGGCGGGTGGCGATGGGTCGGACGTTGCTCCAGGAGCGGGTGGAGGTACTGGCGCGCGAGGCGGGGTTTGCCGCGGCGGGGATTGCGGCTGTGCCTGCGCCGGGATCGCCGGAGGACGAGGCGGAGCGCGCGCGCTTTGCGGAGTGGGTGGACGCGGGGCACGCGGGCGAGATGGAGTATCTGAAGCGGCGCGACGAGGCCGGCGAGCTGCTGCGGTCGTCGGTGCGCGTGGCTTTACCATGGGCGCGGTCGGTGATTGTGGGCGCGGCGAATTATGCGTCGGCCGAGCCGCGGTCGATCGATCCTGCGCCGCAAGGGACAGGCTGGATTGCGCGCTATGCGTGGAGCTCGCGCGGCGGACGGCCGTCGGATTATCACAAGGTTCTGCTGCGGCGGCTGGAGCGGCTGCGCGACCGGCTGGCAGAGGAGACAGGTGCCTTTGAATCGCGATGCTTTGTCGATACGGGGCCGGTAGTGGAGCGGGTGTATGCGCGGTATGCGGGCGTGGGATGGGTGGGGAAGAATACGTGCATTCTGAACCAGCGGCTGGGTTCGTGGCTGTTTCTTGGCGTGGTGGTGACCTCGCTGGAAGTTGGAGAACAGCAGGTCCCTCGACTCAGCGGTTCGCGCTTCGCTCGGGATGACAAGTTTATGCTGGCGGCGAACCGGTGCGGATCGTGCACGCGGTGCATCGAGGCTTGTCCCACGGGGGCGCTGACGGGGCCGCGGCAGATGGATGCGAGCCGCTGCATCTCGTACCTGACGATCGAGAAGCGCGGCGAGATCCCCGAGGAGCTGCGGGCGGACATCGGGCGGCAGGTGTTCGGGTGCGATATCTGCCAGGATGTGTGCCCGTGGAACCGGCGGGCGCCGATCGCGACGGACGCGGAGCTGGAGCCGCGCAGGGAGCTGGTGAATCCGGCGCTGGAGTGGCTGGCGGCAATGGACGAGTCAGAATTTGAGCGGCGGTTCAACGGATCGCCGGTGCGGCGGGCGAAGTTTGCGGGGTTCCGGCGGAATGTTGCAATTGCGATGGGCAACAGCGGGCAGGCGCGGTACCTTGCCATCCTGGAGCGATGGGCCGAGGATGACGACGCGGTTGTCGCGGAGGCGGCGCGCTGGGCCGCACAACGGCTTCGGCCGGAGAAAGGCTGATCCGGCTCGGCGGGGAGGGCAGACCGGCTAAAGATCGGAGATTTCCGCGGAGGAGACGATTCCTGCCGCAGCAGCAAGGGTATTCAGCGGCCTCTTTGGGAAGGCCGCCTGAACCGCAGATCGACCGATCAGGCAGTATTCCGGACGACGTTGGCCGCGCTGAGCCCCTTGGGGCCCTGCTGACACTCGAACTCGACGGCTTCGCCTTCGTTCAGGGTGCGGTAACCGGAATCCTGAATCGCGGAGAAGTGGACAAAGACGTCTTCGCCGCTGGACCGCTGGATGAACCCATAGCCTTTTGCGCCATTAAACCACTTCACGACACCATTCTCTTTCACCTGAGACTCCTTATTGTTGTAGGTCCCTATTGCGCATCCGGGATTGGCGAGGTTGCCGCCGAGATCCGGCGCCGGAGCGCCGGAGGCTCAGAGACACCAAAAGCTGCCATTGCCCGCCCAGCATCGGCGGTCACGGGCAGCTCAGTGGGTTACCGCACAACCACAGAAGCGATCAAGCAGGTACGTCAAAATTATTGCTGGCCTTCCAAACGACTCGCCCATGGGGATCAGAATCGTCCTCCAGTTATGGCAGGAAACGTCTTTGAAATCAAGAGAAAAATTGCGAAGAAACAGAGAATTCGCGGGATGTTACGAAAGTATCCGGTACTTTCGGATGGGGTAACCGCAGGCCGGCGACTCCTGCGAGCGGGAGCGAAGCCCTGCTACAGCGGTTTAGTCGCGCGTTGCCCCTCAGGAAGCTGAGGACGCGGCCGCTCCCAGCCCTCCCGGCATGCCGGGGAGCCGGCCTGGCGGGGGTAGCCATGGCGGCCTGAGGTTCACGGCTCCGCAATGCGGAACTGGCTGAAACGCTGCTAGCATTTCGATAAAAGGGGGCGATTTGGCCGCGGCCATCGAGCAGAAAGGGACGGAATTGCCGGCGCCGGCGGCGCTTCCCGATGCACCGGAACCGCCAGTCCGGCCGTACGGACGGGGGCTGTGGCCGGATGTGGTCGCCCTGGCGAAGTATCTGACGCAGACCGAAGTGCATACGTACGCCTTCAGCGTGGCAGCGAACGCGATCCTCTCCATCTTTCCGTTTATCGTGATGCTGTTCACCCTGGCGCGGCAGATTTTCCACTCGCCGAAGATGGTGGACACCATCGGCGGGATGCTGCACGACGTTCTGCCGTCCAACCAGGATTTTGTGGTGCGGAACATGAGCCTGCTGGCGCATCCGCGAGGCAGCGTGCAGCTGGCCTCGGTGGTAACGCTGCTGATCTCGTCGACGGGAGTGTTCCTGCCGCTGGAAGTCGCGCTGAATCGCGTGTGGGGCGTGAAGAAAAACCGCTCGTACGTGATGAACCAGGCGGTGTCGCTGGGGG
Organism: Acidobacteriaceae bacterium; assembly: GCA_035505395.1. Classification (GTDB taxonomy): domain Bacteria; phylum Acidobacteriota; class Terriglobia; order Terriglobales; family Acidobacteriaceae; genus Palsa-343. The sequence goes on along the minus strand of DATJQW010000001.1, from coordinate 943 downwards.
TGGCTTTCGCGATCGGGCTGCTGGCGATGGCGTGCGTGGTGCTGGCGACGATGCAGACCGGCTTCCTGGACGTGCTGTTTTTCGGGCACACCGACAATATGGTGTACGCGTTCATCCACCACATGTTTCTGCAGATCGCGGTGGCGGTGCTGGGCGTGGGGATGTTCTTCATCATCTATTGGGTGCTGCCGAACCGGCGGCTGCCGATGCGGGCGGTGCTACCGACGGCGGTGGTGATGGGGCTGACGTGGGACCTGGGGCGGCTGGTCTACATTTTGGTGCTGCCGCATCTGGATCTGCATTCGGTGTACGGACCCTTCGAAGTGTCGGTGAGCTTGATGATCTGGGCGTTCCTGACGGGATTGCTGCTGCTGGCCGGGGCGCAGTACTCGGCGACGCGGCACGCGCTGAAGCTGGCGCGGGAAGCGGACCGGGAAGCGGGGAGGAACGGCCAGTCCCCAGTTGCCAGTCCCCAAGCGCCGGTGGTTTCCTGATCAGAAGCGGATGAGGGCGAGGCCGGAGGCGGGGTCGGGCTGTTTCTGCAGGTGTTCGGGACTTTCGGTGAGGATGACTTCGCAGGTGGGGCGGACGATGGCGCGCTGGAGGTGACCGCCGTGGGCGGTGCCGTCGCGGCGGCCGATGACGACGTGAGCGTGCACCTGAGGCTCTCCATCCTTGAGGGCGATGTCTCCGATGAGGGAGAGCAATTCGACCTGCTCGTCGAGGTCGACGGAGGTCTGATACTGCTTCGATTCCCAGTCGAACCAGGCGAGGCGGACGGACTGGAAGGCTCCGATGGCCTTGAAGCTGCTGCCGGCGAGGCGCTGGGAGCGGGCGAAATCTTTGAGGGCGGCGGCGAGCTCCTCGCCGGTGTCGAGGATGAGGGCGAAGGTGCGGGGGTGGGAGTCGAGGAGCTTGTGGCGCATGAGGGGTGAGATGCGGG